>JAXEJY010000242.1:0-7548 GCA_034101315.1 Pyramidobacter sp. | reverse complement strand
CCGCACACCCATCAGGGCAAGTCACGTAAGCCGGCAGGGACACCACGAGGCACTCCCACACGAGATCCCCCGCGTCAACTGAGGCTGCAAGCCTTTTGACGGGCAGAACCACCTTGTCGGACTCATAAAACTCTTCTTCCGAAACTTTCCCAGCATCTTCTGACTGCAAGACGTAAGAATACATGAATTTCTGCTTAATTGCAACCGTCAAAGGCGAGAGACATTTACCGCATTGTGTGGCAACTTCTCCATCAAGTTCAAGGGTAAGTTCTGCTCCCTCCGGAATCCTCCGCGTCTGCGCCGTCACTTTTAGAGGCGCTGTCAGCGTAAATTCCTGACCTCCGTACTCGACAGGAGCGCTTAAATCAAGCGTCCACGACTGCGAAAGCCTCAGCTGCTGTTCCTTTTCGTCAGGAAAAGGGACAATGAGCTTCCACGACTCAGGACGTTCAGTGATGACCACGCGGGAAGCCCCCTTTCCTACATTTTACACGAACTTTGCTCTTAGTTGCCGAAAACAAGTCTCTTCGTGTCGCGGGCAATGACAAGTTCTTCGTTCGTGGGGATGACCATGACTTTGACGGCTGAGTCGTCAGCGCTGATGATTCTCTCTTCGCCGCGGAAGTTGTTCTTGTCAGCGTCCACTTTAACGCCCATGAAGCCGAGGGGCTCTGTCGTCATCAGGCGAAGCGCGGGGCAGTTCTCGCCGACGCCCGCGGTGAAGACGATGGCGTCAACGCCGCCCATGGCAGCCGCGTAGGCGCCGATGTACTTGGTGACGCCGTAGCACAGCATCTTGAACGCCAGCGTGCACTTGGGATCGCCGTTGTTCATGCCGCTCTCAATGTCGCGAAGGTCGCTGCTGATGCCGGAAACACCGAGAAGTC
This sequence comes from Pyramidobacter sp., assembly GCA_034101315.1. Classification (GTDB taxonomy): domain Bacteria; phylum Synergistota; class Synergistia; order Synergistales; family Dethiosulfovibrionaceae; genus Pyramidobacter. The sequence continues at coordinate 6,661 of JAXEJY010000242.1, read as the reverse complement.
CGCTCTGCTTGTTGAGGACTTTGTCAGTCTCCGCCGCGCCCAGCTTGTTGGCGAGGAACGTGACGACGCAGGGGTCGACATCGCCGCAGCGCGAGCCCATTTCGACGCCGGCAACGGGCGTGAAGCCCATGGACGTGTCGACCGACTTGCCGCCGTCAACGGCTGTGATGGAGCTGCCGTTTCCAAGGTGGCACGTGATGATCTTCAGCTCTTCAATGGGGCGTCCGAGGATCTCGGCGCAGCGCTGAGAGACGAAGAAGTGGCTCGTGCCGTGGAAGCCGTAGCGGCGGACTCTATCTTCATCGTAGTATTTGCCGGGAATGGCATATCTGAACGCATAGTCGGGCATCGTCTGATGGAACGCCGTGTCGAACACGCCGACCTGAGGAATGTTGGGCAGAGCTTCGGTGATGGCGTTGATGCCGATGATGTTGGCAGGATTGTGAAGAGGAGCCAGCGGCACGCACTCCTCAAGCGCGGCTTTGACTTCGTCGGTCAGTCTGACAGAGCAGGCGAACTTCTCGCCGGCGTGGACGACGCGGTGACCAACAGCGCCAAGCTCGTCAAGGCTTGAGAGCACGCCGCACTCGGGATCGAGCAGGGATTTCAGGACGAGGTCAACCGCCACTTTGTGGTTCGGAATATCGGTCTCCGTGAGAACGGCGCTCATGCCGGTCTTCGTGTGTTTCAGACGGGAACCCTCAATGCCGATGCGCTCAACAAGACCTTTGGCGAGCACGGACTCAGTGTCCATGTCGAAAAGCTGATACTTGAGCGAGGAACTGCCGCAGTTGATTACAAGAATCTTCATACTGGAAAACCTCCTTGACGTATGTGTCGCTCTGTCGTATATCATACAAATGGTGTCAAATCAATCCCCGCCCCGCGTAATTCGCAGGGGGCGCGCAGCCTAGAGGAGAAGTACCGAAATGTCAAAAACAGTCGGCATCGTCGCCGAATACAACCCGTTTCACCGGGGACATCAGCATCAAATAGAACAGATCCGCGCGCGGCATGAAGACGCGGCAATCATTGCCGTGCTGTCCTCAAGCTTTCTTCAGCGCGGCGTTCCCGCTCTGACGGACAAGTGGACTCGCGCCCAAACCGCCGTGCAGTGCGGCGCCGATCTGGTGCTGGAACTGCCGATCCCGTTCTGCTGTGCCAACGCCGGAACGTTCGCGACCGGCGCCGTGCAGTTGCTCAAGGCAACCGACGCCGTAGACGCTCTGTCGTTCGGCATGGAAAACGCCGACGGCATGAACGGCGCAATCCCTGCTATTTTAGTTCAGGAACCGCCAGCTTTCAAGACCGGATTGCAGAAATTTCTCCAAAAAGGTTATTCGTATGCGCAGGCGCGCGCCGAAGCGGCGGATATCTGCTGTCCGGGGGCGGCTGCGCTTCTGTCGCGCCCCAACAACACACTGGCGTTCGCCTACGCCGAAGCCGTCCTGCGCGAAAACGCCGGATTCGAGCTGATCCCAATCCAGCGAACGGGCAGCGGCTATCACGACACGGCGTCAGGCGACATGATGAGCGCCGCAGGAGTGCGTCAGGCACTCGCGCGCGGAAGCCTCAGCGTCCTTGACGCCATTCCGCAGGCGTCAGCCCGCGCCGTACAGACAGCGCTCGCCCAAGGGCGCTGCCTTTTAGACGACGCGCCCCTGTGGAGCGCCCTGCGTCTTCTGCTCATGCGCTCACGCGCCGACGACCTCGCGCGGTATGCCGAGATCAGCGAAGGAATTGAGAACCGCTTTCTCAGCCAGTACGCCGAGTGCTCCAGCTGGAGCGAATTTGTCGACCGCACGGCAACGCGCCGCTATCCGCGCACGCGCGTCCAGCGCCAGATGATTTCACTCCTGCTCAACGTCACGCACGAAGAGAGCCGCGAATATCAGGCGCGCGGTCCTGCGTACATCCGACCTCTGGCGATGAACCGCCGCGGACGCCAGCTGCTGCGCCGCATGAGCGCCGACGCCGCTTTGCCCGTCATCACAAAACCGGCGTCTCTTAAAGGCAACGCCTACGCCCAAAAAATCATGAGCCTTGAGTTCCGCGCCGCTGCCATCTGGGAGAGCCTCGTTCCGCACCCCAACTGGCGGCGCGAGCTGACCGCCGTTCCCGCCTACGTCGAATAGACCCCGAGCTACTCCTCGTGCGCGTCGGGACGGTATTTCTTCACAAGACGCTGATAGACGCACGCCGGAACAAGATCCCGCACGTCGCCGCCCAGACGGAACACGTCTTTCAGCGTGTGGCTCGAAAGGTACGAAAAACGCGCGTCCGTGACGATGAAGAGTGTCTCCATCTCCGGCGCCAGCTTGCGGTTCATCAGCGCCATCTGGAACTCGTACTCAAAATCCGACAGAGCCCGCAGACCGCGAATGACAATGCTGCTTTTTCTCTGCCGAAGGAAATCGACAAGCAGTCCCTCAAAAGAGTTGACCGTCACGTTGGGAAGGTGCTTCAGAGCCTCCCGCGCCATCTCGACGCGCTCTTCCAGCGTGAACGCCGCCGTCTTGCCCGAGTTGATCAGTATAGAGACCTCAAGCTCGTCAAAAAGAGCCGCAGCGCGCTCGGCGATGAACACGTGGCCGTTTGTAATCGGGTCAAAAGAACCGGGGTAAAGCGCTTTATGCCTGTACATCAGTCTCCTCCTTCAGTCTGAGGAAATCAAGAACCGATATGCCGTATTTCCGCTCGTCGCAGAGCTCCCACGCCAGACCGCCGAGGCACAGCGGCTCCCTCACTGCCCGCTCCAATATCACGACACCGCCGCTTTTGAGCAGACGCCTGTGCTGAAACAGCAGCTGCGGCAGCGCCTCCATCCACTTCATCTCATACGGCGGATCGGCGAAAATCACGTCAAACAACATGCCTTTCTTCTCAAGCCACGTCAGACCGCGGCGAACGTCCATGCACAGCTGAATGTGATCCTGTTCGCCAAGCGATCGGCGAATCTCCTGACAGCGCTCGCGGACAAGCTCCACGGTGACGACAGAAGCCCCGCGCGACCGCGCTTCTTTTGCCACGCGCCCCGTCCCCGAGAACAGATCGAGAAACGTCATCCCGTCAAGCGGGCCCAAGATGCTGAACAGCGCGCCAAGAGTCTTTCCTGTCGTCGGACGGACCTCTTTCACCTCTGCCCAATCCTCTGCGCCAAGTCTTCAATCGCCGCGCGGACAGACGGCGTCAGGAAAGGAATGTGAACGCCGTCCAGCTTCACCAGCGTGCATTCAGGCTTCACGACGACCTTGATGTAGAATTTCTGCTCAAACCCTGCGTCCGTGCAGACCGTCTCCTCAAGGAGCGCGCCGTCAGCGGCGGCGTACGTCCCGCGAAACGCCCAGTGTCCCTCCTCGCCGTGCTTGCCCAAGCAGGAACCCTTTCCGTTTTCAGCCGCCTTTTGAAGCAGCTCCCTGTCCACCTGTATCGCCGGCGCAATCCTGACATGCATGTCCGCGCAGCCCCTTTCAGTCATTCTGCCAGCGCTCCACGGCGCGGTCTTTTCGATGTAGAGATGATGAATATCCTTGCCCATTTCAAGCCAGCGCTTTTCGTACTTCGTCGTGATTTCGCGGCGGAAGTTCAGCTTGCGCTCCGCCAGACGCAGCGCCGGATGGGCGCCCAGAATCTGCGCCGCCTCGTCAGCGTACCAGCCCTCGTCCGTCGCCAGCTCAAACACGCCGCCGATTTTCAGCACCGACGCAATCGTGCCCGAAAAACTCTCCGACGTGACGCGGCGCCGCGCGTGACGCTCCTTCGGCCACGGACACGGAAAACTCATGTAAATCCTGTCGACAGAGTCGTCGTCAAAGCACTCGCGAATCAGAAAGCGCGCGTCGCCGCACAGCAGCCTGACATTTGTCAAGCCCAGCCGCGCAATCCGCGACAGAGCTTTCTCAATGCACACATAAGAAACCTCAATGCCGTAAATCAGGGCGTCAGACCGCTTCTGCGCCAGATGAACCAGAAAATCGCCGTTGCCGAAGCCTATTTCAATAATGCGCGGCGCGCCCGCCGCCTCAGCAGGCAGAACGCCAAACGGCGCAGGCTGAAGGAGAACTTCTCCACGATTCACATCACATACCTCCGCGAACAAAAATCAGTCCGTCCCGCAAAAAACACCGGCGCGGACACACAGCTTTTTATTATACCAAAAAAATGGCGGCGATTGACCTCGCCGCCATTTTTTATTGACCTTTGACTAGCACTCCTGATAATCCTTTTTGTACACGCGCGGCACGCGAGCAGTGAACATGCACGGAACAGCAGTTGTAACCGTTCCTGCCGCTTCGGCAAACTCCTGCGCTCCAATCGTCTCGTTCCCCTGCGTGCCGATGAGCACCGCCTCGTCGCCCACCTGGACATCAGGCACGTGCGCGACGTTGACCATGCACTGATCCATGCACACGCGCCCCACAATCGGACAGCGCGTTCCGCGGATCAGCACCGTGCCGCGGTTGGACAGCACGCGCGGCAGACCGTCAGCGTATCCAATCGGCAGAACCGCCGTGCGGTCGCCCTTCTGCGCGCGGTACGTGCGGCCGTAGCTGATGGGCCAGCCCTCGGGAATGTCGTCGCGAATCATCGCAATCGCCGTTTTCAGCGCAAACGGCAGCTCGACGCCGACCGCTTTTCCGCACTCAGGCGAAGGAATCATGCCGTGAATCAGCGTTCCCGGACGCACGTAGTCCATGTAGAGCTTCTCGTCGCCAATAAGGACGCCCGCAGAGTTGCAGCAGTGCGCGATGACGGGAATTCCCCGTCCGCGCACCTCGGCGACAGCAGCCTGAAATCGCCCCGCCTGCTCATAAGTCCAGCTCAAATCAGCCTCATCGGCGACGGAGAAGTGCGTGAACATGCCCTCCACGACGATTCCCGGCAGCGCAGCAACCTTCAAAGCGAAGTCAGCCGCGTTTTCCGCCATGACCCCGATTCGCCCCATGCCCGAATCGACCGCGATATGCACCGCCGCTGTGCGGTTCATCCTGACCGCCGCGTCGGACAGAAACTGAGCCAAATCCATGTTGGAAACAGCAGGACGCACATCCTCGCGGACGCAGAACTCAGCCACATCACGCGTGCACGGCGGCGCACCGACGATCAGAATCCTGTCCAAAATGCCCCCTTTGCGCAGAGTCTGCGCCTCGTCGGGACTCGAAACGCCGAAGAAATCAGCCCCCTCGCTCTTGAACAGCCACGAAACGGGAATCACCCCAAGACCATAGCCGTCAGCCTTGACGATCGGCATTATCTTGCTTTTCCCCAAGATATTTTTAATCGCGCGGTAGTTGTGGCGGTACGCTTCAAGATAAACCTCAATTCGAGTCGGGCGCATTGTCATGGTCACAACCTCCTGAAAAACAGATAAAAAGAATCAACCAGACCAAACAGCAGTGCATCAGAGCGCAGACTATCAGTAAAACTATCAAACTTTCCAAAGATATATTAGCACTCGCGTCCGCATTCAGCAAGGCAAATTTGCGCAGTGCGCGCAGTTTTGCCATAGAAAAAAGCACCAACGGCACACGACTTTTAAATCAGATCGCGTCCACTTTTACAAGGTAGCTCCATTACAATGGACATGTGCTTTCAGCTCCTTTTTCTATGCAAAGACTTCTTTTTCCAAGGCTCTTTGAAGCACTTCTGAGAAATTTATATGCGCTTTTTCTGCAGCTGTGTTGAGCCATGCAGGGATTGTCAGATTTTTTCGGACGGCTTTTTTGCCGTACTTCTCGGCGTAAGCGTCCATATCAAGCGCAAGCAGACTGACGAATCCGTTTTTGTACCCTTCGGCTTTGATTTCGGTCAAGCTGCTTGCCTGCGGCAGTTTCCTGCCTTCTTCAAGTTCGTCAAGAATCCAGCCGGAAGCAGCGTCTTCTGCCATGAAGATGGCGTCGGCAAGATCACTGCCCTGTGTGACGCAGCCGGGGAGATCCGGAACTTCTACGGTATAGCCGCCGCTTAACTCAGCGCAGGGATAGAAGAGCGCTGGATATGTGAGTTTCATGGAATAAGCTCCTCCTTTTATATTTTATGCAGCAGACGGGTGCTAGAGCCCCGCCTACTTCAGAATTGATTTTACCGTTTGAGGGTCTACATCGTCTGTATGTTTAGGTATGGTTACTTTACCGGGCTTTGTAGGGTGAACATATTGATGATGTGAGCCGACAGTCTTTTTTAACTTTCAGCCGTCGTCTAAAAGAATTCGTTCAATTTCTCTGAACTTCATCATCTTTGCCATCTTTTCGCCCCCTCTCTGGTTTTAATTATACGCATAATGCGCATTATATCAATAAGTTATTCATGATTCCGTGCGAGGGTGGTGAAAAAGTTACGGGCGAATTATTTGCGGCTTGACGAGTGAGACCATTATAGAATTCTTAAAGTGCCAGAGGATACCATCAAAATGTTTTCTCGCTTGCGTTCTGACAGAGCACGGATATAATTGAACCAGTTCTGAGCGATTGTGCTGCTTCCGGGACTTTTGGAGAAAAACTCTAGTGTTGACGTGGGTTGTGATGAGATGAATTTTAAGCTGAAAAACGAAAAAGGAATTAGCTTCACCGCATTCGTGCTCACAGACTATTTAGCCGTGCTTTTCGCTGCTTTTTCAGCACAGTGGCTCCGAGGTCTTTTCTTGGGGCGCGCCGTCATTGTG
>JAXEJY010000241.1:0-6286 GCA_034101315.1 Pyramidobacter sp. | reverse complement strand
TTAGTGTTACAATCACCCATAGAAAGACTCCTCTCTTTTCCCGTATGGTGGTGTTTTGGGTGATGCTATCTTACAGGAAAAAACGGGGTCTTTCTATTTTTTTACGCGACCGCGTTTACACAAAATATTTTACGCTCTCTACTTATGCGGAAGGTGCGAGCGCAAAGGAATGAAGAAATAGTAGCCATTGAGCTCTATCTGTAGTTGTGCATAAGGACGCTGATCTTTTTGTTCTATTTCCGGTCGTGATGGGGCAAAAACGGTATAAAATTCAGAGCTCAGTCCAACTATTGGCAACATGTGCAGCGCTCCTTAAAAAAAAAGTCTTCCTCGATAGAGAGGAAGACTTTTTTTGAGCTTTCTTTTTTTGTCCAGGACGCGGCTCTGCGTCCTGTGCTCTTTCAATTGAGCTTTTTTTTGTTTAACCTGGACGTTGCTCTACGTCCAGTTATCTTATAAAGAAGTTTAGCCAAATAGAACTCAAAAGTCAAGAGATTCAGACGTCCTTGATACAGGCTCGAAGACGGTTCGAGAAAAGGGCATCGAAAAAACTCGGCGGGCTCCCTAGAAAATCCTAGAGCTCGCCGAGTGTTTTTATCTCGCTTTTGCCGCGCCACGAGTAATGTGTTTTTCTAGTCACGGGATGACTAGAATGACTAGATATTGACTAGAAAGGCTTAATTTTAATTAGAAAAACGATATATGTAGATAAACCGTTGTTTGAGCGGGCTATTCAGTTTTAGCAGTGTTTCTCCAGCCAGTCGACGGCGGTTTTGGCGTAGATTGCCGCGCCACGGGGGAGGACGGACTCCTCAAACACGACGTGGGGGTTGTGGTGTCCGATCCACTTTGACGGGTCGGGAAGCCCGGCGCCGATGAAGGTGTAGCAGGAGGGAACTTTTTCGGAGATGAACGCAAAGTCCTCTGAGCCCATGGCGTGGAAGTCGTCGGAGATCTTCATGTCGGGGTCGACGGCGCTCATGCTTGCTTTGCACTCTTCGTTGAGCGCGGAGTTGCAGATGGTGGCGGGCACTTTGCTGAGGACTTCAATGTCGATTTTCGTGCGGTAGGTGGCGGCGACGGCTTTGGCGACTTCGTCGATTCGCGCTCTGAGGTACTCGGTCGTCGCGGGCTTGAACGTGCGCAGCGTTCCCTCGAGCACGGCGCTGTTGGGGATGACGTTGGCAACTTTTCCGGCTTCAAAGCGGCCGATGGTGAGCGACGCTTCGTCGAGCGCCGAGACTTCGCGGGCGATGAGCTCCTGAAGCGCCAGGTAGATGTGGACGCCGGTGTTGATGGGGTCGATTCCGTTTTCGGGGGTCGAGCCGTGCGTGCCTTTGCCCGTCAGGGTCATGCGGAATCCGTACACGGCAGCCATGGTGTACTCGCCGAACAGGGCTGTGCCCGTCGCCTGATTGCCGCCGACGTGCATGGCGAACGCGGCGTCGACTTTGGGATTTTCGAGAACGCCGCAGTCAATGGCGGCTTTGGCGCCGGCGAAAATCTCCTCGCCGGACTGGAAAAGCAGTTTGACGGTGCCTTTCAGCTCGCTCTCGCGGGCTTTGAGCAGTTTTGCTGCGCCCAGCAGCATTGTGGCGTGCAGGTCGTGACCGCAGGCGTGCATACAGCCGTTCGTCGACGCGAACGGAAGTCCTGTGTCCTCGTGCACGGGCAGGGCGTCCATGTCGCCGCGCAGAAGGAAGCATTTGCCGCCGTGTCCGATGGTGGCGGTGACGCATGAGCAGTCTTCGTAGACGTGATAGGGAATGTTCATCTCTGCCAGCTTTGCCGTGACGCGCGCCACGGTCTGGGGCAGGTGTGTGCCGAGTTCGGGGTTCTGGTGGAGTTCGCGGCGGAATGCCGTCAGTTCATCTTTAAGGGTCAGAGCTTCCTGCATGAGTGCGTGCATAAATATTCCTCCTAAAATAGTTGATGCATTTTTTTCGTGTGTGTCTTGGGGAGTGCAGACCAGTGACTGAAATCTGCTGTATTTTATTATAATACGCGCCGCGCGCTCTGTCCATGCAGGCGCGTGGCGCAGGGGCGCGGCGTGGTGTATAATTCGCAGGAAGGCTGACGGTACAGAACGCAGTAAAGAAAGGAGTTGAGCCGATGGCAGGAAAATCTGAATTGAAATCTGTGGGATCGCTCATCTCTGCTCAGCTGCCTCCGGCGTTTCGAATCGCGCTGAGGCTTTCGCAGATGGAGCAGGAGTGGGTGTCGCTCGTCGGTCCTCAGCTGGCGGAGCGCACGAGTCCCGTCAGTCTGGACAAGACGGGACTCGTCGTGACGTGCGACTCTCCGGCGGCGGCTCAGCTTTTGAGGATGAGCGCGGGTACTCTGATTCGCCGCGTTGCGCGCCGCTGGGGCATTGACCTGAAAGGCGTCCGTCCGGTCGTGGCTCGCGTTTCGCGCCCTGCGCCGCGAGTGCCCGTGCGCCCAAAGCGAAAGGCTGTGCCGGAGAAAAAAATTCAAGAGGCTTTAGAGCGTATCAGTCCTGAGATAGAGAACGGAGAAATTGCGCTGGCGCTTGCGCGCTTTGAAGCGGCGGCGAAGGCTCGATGGGGAGAGGGGAAAGAGAAAAATGGAGAGAAGTGACGCAAAGAAAATCTGCTGGATTGCCGCGGCGGCAGCTGTCGGCGCGGTGCTGTGGAACGCGCCGCTGGGCATGGAGAGCGCGGCGCAGAGGTGTCTGGCGCTGAGCGTGGCGGCGGTCGTCCTGTGGGCGTCGCGCGCGCTCGACTCTGGCGTTGCGGCGCTGGCTCTGCTGGCTGGCTACGCGCTGTGCCTTGACCGCGCGGTCGTTCCGCTTGAAACGGTGTTCGGGCAGTGGACGAAGCCGACGATGTACCTCGTCGTGAGCGGCTTTCTCATCGCGGAGGCGGTGAAGTTGTCGGGGCTTGGCGAGAGGATTGCGCTCAGGTTTCTGGCGCGTTTCGCGCGGTCGTACGGGAGCGTTATCATCAGCTGCTATGTCCTGAGCTTTCTTCTGAGCTTCCTCATTCCTCATCCGTGGCCGAGGGCGTTTCTGCTCATGTCAATCATGTCGCGCGCGACAGAGGACGCGCGGCTTGACCGCGTTCACGCGGCGGGAGTGGGCTTGGCGGTGTTCGCCGGTTCTGTTCCCACGGCGGCGATTCTCATCACGGGCGATTCGACGCTCAATGCGGCGGTCGGCAGTTTTGCCGGCGTCTCTCTGTCGTGGCTCGACTGGGTAAAATGGCTGGGCGTTCCGGCAATCGGCGCTTCGGCAATGACGTGCGCCATTCAGATGGCTCTGCTGGGCAAAGCGCCGGAATTCTCTCTTTCGCGCGACGACCTTCGCCGCCGCGCCGATGGGCTTGGACGCATGAAGGGGCGCGAGCTGTGGACGCTTGCTGTCTTGTGCGTCACGCTCGCGGCGTGGACGCTTGACTCGCTCCACGGCATCGACGCGGCATGGATCGGCGTCGCCGCTGTCGCCGCTCTGTCCGTGCCGGGAGTCGGCAGTCTGAACGGGCAGTCGTGGAAGAGTGTCTCGCTCAGCACGCTCATCTTTCTGTGCGCAGCGCTTGCCGTCGGCAGCGTCGGAAAGGCGTCGGGCATGAACGCGTGGATCGCGCGGACGCTCGTTCCCGCGGGCGTGCCGCACAGCCCTCTGCTGTTCGCGCTCTGCGCGTGGGCGTTCTGCACGCTGCTGCACATGTTTTTGGGCAGCTGTCTTGCCGCGATGGGAATCGCCGTTCCGGCTGTGCTGGCGCTGGCTGAGGCGGCAGCTTTTCCCGTCCTTCCGGCGGTCATCATCTGCTATTTTGCCATCACGCTCCACTGGATTATGCCGTTCCATCACATCAACATTCTAGTCGGCGTCGGCGACGTCGGCGGCTACACGTCGGCGGACGCGGCGCGGCTGGGCATTTTTCAGACGGCAGTCTCTTTTAGTGCCGTCGTCGGCGCGCTTCTCTGGTGGAATCTGACGGGACTTATGTGAAAATTATCCACTTATCCACAAAAGGTCGGTGTATAAGTTGTGAATAATGGTGAAGAACTTCAGCGGTTATCAAAAAGAATGGCTCAGCTGGGGCTGTGCTCGCGCCGCGAAGCGGACGGATACATTGAGCGCGGGCTGGTTCGCGTCAACGGCCAGGCGGCTGTTCTTGGACAGAAGGTGACGGAGCGCGACGTCATTGAAATGTCGCGCGAGGCGTCGTGCCAGCAGGAACGTTTGGCGACGGTCATCCTGCACAAGCCTCTTGGCTACGTGTCGGGACAGGCGGAAGACGGCTACAAGCCGGCGCGCGTGCTGATCACGCCGGGCAACAGATGGCGCGAGGACCGCTCGCCGATTCAGTTCAGCCCTGCGCAGCTGCGCAGCCTCGTCCCTGCCGGACGGCTCGACATCAACTCCACGGGGCTTCTTGTGCTGACGCAGGACGGTCGCATGGCGCGGCGCCTCATCGGCGACGACAGCACGGTGGAAAAGGAGTACCGCGTGCGCGTGACGGGGCGCATGATTCCGCACGGGCTTGAACTGCTCAACTACGGTCTGAGCCTTGACGGCGAGCGTTTGCGCCGCGCTCAGGTTGCCTGGCAGGGCGAGGGGCTGCTTAACTTTGTCCTTCATCAGGGGAAGAAACGCCAGATTCGCCGCATGTGCGAGCTCGTCGGGCTTCACGTTACGGCGCTCAAGCGCGTGCGCGTCGGGAGTGTGCGGCTGGGGGCGCTGCCTCCCGGGCAGTGGCGCTATCTCGCGCCGGGCGAGAGTTTTTAGCCGCCCGTAAGCCGGAGGTGAGCCGATGAACGACAAAGACTGGACGCTCCTTGCCGTCCTGGCGCAGGAGAAAAATCTGACGCGGACGGCGCAGAAGCTGTATCTGACGCAGCCTGCCGTCACGCGGCGCATTCAGCAGCTTGAAGCCGAGCTGGGGCGGCCGATTCTCATCCGCTCCGCTCGGGGAGCTGAGCTCAGCTCTGAGGGCGAGTATCTTGCCGAGTACGCGCGGCAGTCTCTGGCGCGCCTTGGGGAGCTGAAGCAGTACATGGACAACTCGGGCGAACACGTGCGCGGTCAGCTCCGAATCGCCTGCGCCAGCGCGTATGCGTGCCGGTGTCTGCCGCGGCTTGTCAAGTCGTTTTCGGCGCTGTATCCGGCAGTCGACATCAGAATCGTCACGGGAAACAGCCAGAGCGTCTACGCGTCGCTCATCTCCGGTGAGGTTCACGCGGCGATTCTGCGCGGCAGTTTCAGCTGGCCCGAAGAAATTCTGACGCTGCGCGCCGACCCCAGCTACTACGCCGTCAGCGCGTTTCCGCTGAACCTCGACGAGCTTCCCAGTCTGCCTCAGATTCAGACGGCGACCGACGCTGCGCTGGAAGCCGAGTTCAGCCTGTGGTGGACGGGGCGCTACAAGAAGCCGCCGCGCATTTCCACGGTCGTCGACCGCGCCGACATCTGCCTTGAGATGGTTCGTCAGGGGCTTGGCTACAGCCTGCTGTCAGGGCTCTACATTGAGGACTGCCCCCAGCTGTACCGGCAGAAAATCGTTCACGCCGACGGCACCGAGATGCGCCGCGTCACGCGCGCGTTCTGCCGCCGCAGCTCGCTGAGCATTAAAGCCGTTTCGGCGCTGTGGGACTATCTGCGCGCCTGCGCTGCTGAAGAACCGGCAGAATAAAAAATGAGCGGAAACTGCCCCCGTGCACGGGAAGACAGTTTCCGCTCGTTTTTTATCGGCTTCTATCCGCGGCTGGCGCGGTAATAGTTGATGAGACAGCCTGCCAGAATCGTCGCGCGCTCTTCGTCCGACATGTTGGGCAGGGACAGCGTGACGGCGCGGCGCGTTCCGTCCTCGTCAATCAGCTGCGCGGGGACGCGCTCCGCTCCTCCCGAAACGGCGGCGCGGACGCCGGGAATCCACAGCCACTGGCCTGTTCTGAACTGCGCCATGTCCTCTTCGCTCACGATCCACGGCGCCATGCCCCAGTTCGTCAGATTGCTGCGGTAGCGCTTCGTGGCGTATTCAATCGCCGCGTTCGCCTGACCGCCCAGCATTTTCTGAGACGACGCTGCCTGTTCGCGCGCTGAGCCGTCGCCCGGACGGTGCGCGCAGACGATTGAGCCGAGCCCCGCCGCGTCTGCCGTCGTGCCGGCGAGGTCGAGGACTTTTTTCAGCGCCTCAGACGGCAGACCGCCTTTTTCAAGGAGCGCCAGACGTTCCTGCTCAAGCGTCTGAGCGCTCTTGGCGCGCGGCACGTAGCCGGGGTCTTTTCGCTGAAGAGTGAACTCAGCCAGCTTCAGAGGATTGGA
>JAXEJY010000240.1:0-10375 GCA_034101315.1 Pyramidobacter sp. | reverse complement strand
TCCTTCCCGAAGATTATCTTGAGGAAATGTTCAAGAACACCATCGAAGAAGAAGCCGAGGAAGAAGTTGAGGTTCACGTCGAAATCGAGGATCATTCCAAAGAACATTAAACTCCGCCCTCAGCCTTTGAGAGCCACAACTGAAATACCGCCTCAATCATTGCAAGTGCAAGCCAAGAGTCGCACTTGCAATTTTCTGTTCAATACAGACATGCGGCTGCCGCAGCACTGAGCCTAAAGGAGAAATACCATGGAAGCTGAAAAATGGATCATCAAAAACGGCACTATCGTCAATCCCGAATACGGCGAGATAAAAGCTGATATCAAAATCGAAGACGGAGTGATCAGCGCAATCGGAAAAGACCTGTGCGAAGAAAACTGCGCAGTCTACGACGCAGCCGGCAAATATGTGTTCCCCGGTTTTATCGACACGCACGTCCATCTGGGGAATTTCAACTCATTTGAAGACGATTGCCGCACAGAGACGATATCCGCCGCAGCAGGCGGCGTGACGACAGTCTGCCAGATGGCAAAAGCGTCAAAACTTCCTCAGTACAGACCGCCTCAGACCAGCTATCACGAAGTTTTGGGCGAGATATCACACATCATCGAGAGCAACGCCTCGGTTGACGTCGCCCTCCATCTCAACCTGAGCTCTTATGAACAGATCGACGAAATCCCCTCCTATGCTCAGCTCGGACACACATCGTACAAGTTCTTCATGAGCTACGTCGGCATGGAAGGGGCAATTAAAATGGGGGCTATCGGCGTGCGGGACGGCATTATCTACGCCGCCTTGGACGCAGTTTCCAAAGTCCCCGGCACGCTGGCAATTGTCCACTGTGAAAACGACGACCTCATCGAATACTTCCAGAGGTCTCTCACCGAAAAGGATAAAGAGAACATCTCATTTTCAGATTTCTCGAACAGCCGTCCGCCCATCGCTGAAGCTGAAAACATTCACCGGCTACTCTTTTACGCCGCAGAAACCGGCGCGGCAGTCTATCTGCCGCACGTGTCGTCCATAAAAGCCGTGGACGTCGCCAAAGAAGCGCGCAAAAACGGCGTGAAAGCCTTCATCGAGACGTGCCCGCAGTACCTCGTGCTGACGTGCGAGGACGCCGGAACGAAGCCCGGTGCCGTCGCCAAGGTCACCCCGACGATGCGCGGCAGAGACACTCTGGAATATCTGTGGGAGTGCGTTAAAGACGGCACCATCGACACAATAGGCTCAGACCACTGCTCCATCGGCCTTGACCGAAAGCAGAGCGTGTGGAGCAGCCCCGGCGGTTTCCCCGGAATTGAGACGATTGCGCCGCTGGTCATCACCGAAGCGCAGAAGCGAGGCATCCCTCTGCAGAGAGTGTCTCAAATCCTCTCGTACAACGCCGCGCGCATCTTGGGAATGCTCCCGCACAAAGGAACGCTCCGGATTGGCGCCGACGCCGACATCGCCGTTCTCGACCTGAACAAAGAAGGCGTTATCGCGGCTTCAAGGCTCCATTCGTCAAGCACATTCACCCCGTACGAGGGCATGAAGACAAAAGCGTCCGTCGAAGCGACCTTCCTGCGCGGCAGCCTGATCTGGAAAGACGGCGTCCTGCTGAAAGCAAACGCCGGCAGAACCATCACACGAAAGCCGCTTGAGAAACTCATATAATATTTCGGACAAAACCATCAGACGCGGGGCTTTGCCCCGCGTCTGATGTCTTGTTGCTCTTTATTGTCCTGTCACGTGTTTCGTCATCAGTGCGTCGTTTCGCGAAAGGAGATAAACGCAGTATTGATTCATGCTGATTCCGGCTTGTCTATTTCAACGCCGTCCTCAAGGGCAGCTTCGATCCATGCTCTTTTTGCGTCTGCCGCGTTCGCAACGGCGGCTTCAATCGTCTCTCCGCACGTAATGCAGCCGGGCAAATCCGGATAAGAGACAACAAAACCGCCCTCGTGCGCATCTTCTGCAATTTCCATGCGGTACGGCTTTGCCATATAGTCATTCAGCGTCTTCATCGCGGCTTCCTTTTACATTTTTGTCACGCGCCAAAGCTCTGCCCTCTGCAATCGCGGCGGCTGTGGTTTTATTGGGAACGTTCAGCCTCACTTCAAAGGGAATGCCGTTCTCGCGGATTGCCTGTCTCAAAAAGATGTTAACGGCGGTTGTCATGTTGAGCCCTAAAGCATTAAAAACTTTTTCCGCCTGCGCTTTCACTTCTTTGTCAGTGCGGATATTCAAATTTACGGACGCCATGCCTCACACCTCCGAGTATCATTTATGTTAATCAAAATACATTATGCGCATGATGTCATTATAACAGAAATCATATTTGCTGTAAAACCAAGGGACTCCACCTCTTCAGGCGGAGTCCCTTGATTGTTCTCTGTCGTTTTTTTGCGGACAGGCTACATGTGATACGGTTTGATTTCGCGGACGACGTCGAGGATTGTGCCGTCGCGGGCTTCGAGGATGGCGACGACTCGGTCGTTCCACTCAAGCGGATCGGGCGTGCCGACGATTGAGTAGGCTTTTTCCTGAAGCGCCTTGATGGTGGTGTGCTTGATTCCGGCGGCGTCGAGCCATTCGGCGATGTCGGGGCGCAGGGGGTTGACGGCGATGCCGTAGTCGGTGACAACCACGTCAACGCATTCGCCCGGGGTGGTGACGGTGACGACGCTCTCGCAGATGGTCGCCATGCGGCCGCGGACGAGAGGGGTGACGACGATGCAGCATTTCGATCCGGCTGCCGCGTCGGGGTGTCCGCCGGGAGCACCGCGCAGAACGCCGTCGGAGCCCGTGATGACGTTGACGTTGAAGTCGGTGTCCACTTCGAGGGCGGCGAGCACGACAAAGTCGAGTTTATTGACGAACGCGCCTTTGTTGGCAGGATTGGCGTACTGCGACGTGGATATTTCGTAGTGGTTGCGGTTGGTGACGACGGACTGGACGGAGGGAATGTCGAAGTCCTGAGCGTCGACGATGCAGTCGACGAGTCCTTTGTTGAGCAGGTCGACCATGGGGGCAGTGATTCCGCCGATTGACCAGCGCATTTTTATGCCGCGCTCAACCATGAGGGGCTCAATGAAGCGGTTGACTGCCAGAGAGGGACCGCCGGCGCCGGTCTGGAAGCTGAAGCCGTCTTTGAAGTAGGGGCACGCTGCCATGACTTTGGCGCAGTTTTCCGCCATCATGAGGTCGCGCGGGTTTTGGGAGAGGCGCGCCGCCTGCGAGGCAATTTTCTTAGGGTTGCCGATCTCGTCGACGACGACGACATAATCGACGTCAATCGCCTGGATGCTGGCGGGGAAGTTGGGGAACGGGACGAGAGTGTCGGTGATGACGACGACTTTGTCGGCGTATTCGGCGTCGACCATGGCGTAGGACAGAACGCCGCAGTCGCTCTTTCCGCCTTTGCCGCGCGCGTTGCCGCACTCGTCTGACGTGGGGGCGCCGATAAAGGCGATGTCGATGTGAACGTCGCCCTCTTCAATGGCGCGGACGCGTCCGCCGTGGCTGCGCAGAATTGCCGGCGTCTTGAGTTTGCCGCGGGAGACGACTTCGCCCATGCGGCCGCGGATTCCGCTGGCCTGAAGGCCTGTGACAATTCCGTCTTCAATGTACTGGGCGATGGGATCGTGCGCCGTGCCCATGCTGGACGCGGCGATGGTGATGTCTTTAATGCCCAGGTCGACGATTTCTTTCATGACCATATTGGCGATGTAGTCGCCGTCGCGGAAGTGATGGTGGAATGAGACGGTCATGCCGTCTTTCATGCCGCACTTGACGATGGCTTCGCGGATGCTTGAGACGATTTTGCTCTCTTCGGGTTTTTCGCGCACAGTAATGCGGGGACCCTGTTTTTTGAGGTAGCGGCCGTCACGGTAGTTCTTGCCCTGATAGACTTCTTTTCCGTCTTTCAGCAGCTCGTCAGGAATTTCTCTGCCTACAAAGTTTTTCATGGTTACAGATCCCCCTCGTAGATGCCGCTTGCCTTGGCAAGTCTGATGACGCGCTCGGCACCGGGCAGGAATGCGATGTCGATCATCTTTCCGTCGACGGTGAACACGCCGATTCCCTTGTCGGCGTTCTCGCGGACGGCGCGGACGATTTTTTCCGCCGCGGCGATCTCTTTTTGCGTCGGCGCCAGCATGTCGTGGACGATTTTGATCTGGCGCGGGTTGATGAGCGACTTGCCGTCAAAGCCCATCTGCTTGTTCTGAAGCATTTCCGCCTTAAAGCCTTCTTCGTCGTCGAGGTTGGTGAACACGGTGTCAAAGCACTGCACGCCGGCGGCGCGCGCGGCGATGAGCATCTGTCCGCGGGCTGCCAGCATCTCGATTCCGCCGGGGACGACGCCCACCTGCATGCACTTGCGGTAGTCGCCGCCGGAGAGGGCAATGCCGAATAAGCGGTCGGACGCCGTGCAGATCTCGTAGGCGTTCAGAACGCCCTTGGGGCTTTCAATCGCCGCCATGAGGAGCGTGCGCCCCTCCTCTACGCCGAACTCGCGCTCGGCTTCAAGGACAGCGGCTTCAACGGCTTTGACGTCCTGAGCGCTCTCGCACTTGGCAATTCTAATTCCGTCAGCGCCGCCTGCGACGCACACGCGAATGTCCTCTTTCCAGTGCGGCGTGTCGAGTCCGTTGATTCGGACGATGACTTCTGTGTCGCCGTAGTCGATCGTCGTCAGGGCGTGATACAGAGAGAATCGCGCGGCGTCTTTCTGGTTTTCGGCGACGGCGTCCTCAAGGTCAAGCATGATGGTGTCAACGCCGTAGATGTAGGCGTCTTTAATCAATCCGGGCTTCTGCGCGTTCATGAACATCATGCTGCGGCGAAGGCGGAATTTTTCGGGTTTCGGTCTCGGAATCACTTGATTGCACCTCCCCAGGGATACGCCGCGTCGGCGTCGTACTGGCAGCTGCGGAACACTGCGCACTCGACGCGGGCTTTGATGGTGCAGTCCAGAGCGCCTTTATCGACGACAGTGACGCGGGCGTTTTTCACGCCGAGGCGGTCAAGCGTTTCGAGGACTGTCTTTTTAATCTGGCGGCCGTACTGATTGAGGACGCTGCTTTCGACTGAAAGCTCAACGCCCTCCTGCGCCGGTTCGACGGTGATCATGGCGTCGCTCGACTCAAGCGTGCCAGCCACGCCGGTAATCTTCAGTTCCATTCAATCTCCTCCCAGAAAGACTTTTTTCTAAAAAAGTCAAAAAGAATGGAGGCGCGGACGAAAAATCCTGCGCCTCCTGCTGTGCGCGGCGCTACGCCGCTTGTTTGTTTTTCTTGAAGTAAGGCGCGATAACGGGATAGACCAGAAGGATGATGCTGACGACCATCAGGGTGCCGGCGATGGGGCGGCTGAACATGTTGACGAAGCTGGCGCGGCTGATCGTGTACGCGCGGCTGAAGTTGCCCTCGCAGATGACGCCCAGAACCAGACCGAGGATCAGAGCAGCGCTGTTGAAGCGGCAGACGGAGAACAGAATTCCCGCGATGCCGGCAATCGCCATAATTTTGACGTCGGCAATGCTCATGTTGGTGGAGTATGAGCCGATCATGGCAAGCATGATGATGATGGGGCCAAGGTAGGCGTAGGGCACAGAGAGGATCTGAGCGAACACCTTGGCAATGCCGATGGCGACGATGACCATGAGGATGTTAGTGACAAGCATTGAGGCGAACGTCGCGCTGAGGTAGTGCGGCTGGTTGGTCAGCAGAAGAGGTCCGAGCTGAACGCCCTTGAGGACGAGCGCGCTCATCATGACGGCGGCGGCGTTTCCGCCGGGAATGCCCAGCGACAGAAGAGGAACCATCGAGCCGCCGGTCGCCGCGTTGTTGGCAGTTTCAGAAGCGGCAATTCCGTCGATAATGCCCGTGCCGAACTTTTCAGGCGTCTTAGACATCTTCGTCTCCGTGGAGTAGCACAGGAACGACGCAATTGTCGCGCCGGCGCCGGGAAGGATGCCGATGATCGTGCCGACGACAGCGCAGCGCAGGACAACCCACTTGATGCGCAGCCACTCGGCAAGCGAAGGCATGTCCGTGTTGACCTTGCCGCCGCCGATTCCGTCCTCGGCTTTGACGCGGTCATCCTTGCGCGTCTGCTTCAGCACTTCAGTGACAGCAAAGATACCGATGAGCACGGGGATCATTTCCATGCCGGCGAGGAGCTCTTTTGAACCGAACGTCATGCGCTGAACGGCGTACATGGTGTCCTGACCGACGCAGGCGAGGAGAAGCCCCAGAAGACCGGAGATGATGGTGCGCAGAATGTTCTTCGAGTCAAGGCACGTCAGGATTGAAAGCCCCATGAACGTGATGGCGAACAGGTCGGCAGGTCCGAACGACAGAGCGGCTTTTGTGAGCTGAGGCGAGAGGAGCAGCATGCAGAACGCCGAGAACAGACCGCCGAGCGCCGACGCGCCGAGGGCGACGCCGAGAGCCTTGCCGGCTTCCCCGCGCTGAGCCATTGGGTATCCGTCAAACGTCGTCGGGGCGCTTGAGGGGACGCCAGGGATCTTAAAAAGAATCGCCGTAATGCTTCCGCCCGTGATGGACGAGCAGTAGACCGCCACGAGGAAGACGATGGCAGGAACGGGATCCATGCTGTAGGTGAACGGAAGTCCCAGAGCGACAGCCATCGTGGAGCTGACGCCGGGAAGAGCGCCGAACACGGTGCCGAGGACAATTGCCACGACGACCATGATGAACACATGAGGATCACAGACAATGCTAAAACCGCTGGTTAATAGTTCCCAAACTGACATTTTGCCTCACCGCCTTAGGAAATGAACGACTCAAGGAGCAGAGCGAAATTGCGCATCGCCGGAAGCGTGCCGCGCGGCAGGTTGACAGACAGCAGCACACTGAACGCCAGATACAGGAACACTGTGACCAAGGCTGTGACGACGACGAGGCGGACAATTTTTCTCTCGCCCAGAAGGTATCCGTACGAAGCCAGCAGAAGGAAGCACGTCGCCATGAATCCAAGGCTCTCAAGGATAAACGACGCGATGACGACAATGGCGATGCCGATGAAAATACGGCTTTTTAAAAATCCGGGAATTGATCCGAAGAAATGTCCAAGTGAGAAGTCGGGATTGCCTTTGTTTTTTCTGATGATGTTGATGATGTTAAACGCGATGCAGATAAGCAGAAGGACGATGATGACCTTGGGCCACACATCGGGGCTGAGCGCGTAGGGGTTGCGGATAACTTTTTGAGGGACGGGCGCTTCAAGGACGTTGAAGTTGAGCGTGTACAGAAGCCCCAGCCACAGAAGCACGTTCAGAATCAGTTCAAACACCTGATCCACACACCTTTCTGTATGCAAAGCATAAAAGAACTATGGTAGAATGAAAACCAGAAGCCAAAAAAGAAAAGGGGGCTGAAAGAGCCCCCTCCCATTCAGCTTTTGCAAAACGCTTTGAATCGTTTATTTGTAGTAGTTTTTGACGAGGACGTTTTCGGCGGCAAGATAGTCGGTGAACGTCTTGTACTCGCCCTCAAACAGATCCGTCAGCTCTTTGCCCTTGGCAAATCCGGGACGCTCGTCATACGCGCCGGAAACGAGGAAGTCCTGCCAGGTCTTCGTGGCGACTGCTTTTTCGATGGCGGCAAGCAGCGTGTCAATCGCAGCCTGAGGCGTGCCCTTCTTGGCGAAGATGCCGCGCCACGTTCCGATGTAGGAATTGATGCCCAGCTCGCCCGTGCACTGCATGTCGGGATAGAGCTTCATTCTCTTTTCGCAGATGGCGCACAGAGGAACGATGTCTCCGGCTTTGATGAGACCGGCGATTTCATCGGTGCCGGTGATCATCATGTCGATGTGTCCGCCGACCAGAGCCGCGTTCATTTCAGCGCCACCAGCGTAGGCAACTTCGTTGACGTCCATGCCGGCAAGAGTCTGTCTCAGAGCCGCGCCGTCAGAACCGGTTGACGTCAGCATTCCGACGTTGACCTCAAAGGGATGCTCCTTGGCGAACTTGACCATTTCGGCAAAGTTCTTGTAGCCCTTCTGCTCCATAGCCTTCTTGGATCCGGCGATGATGTTGATGGAGTGAACCAGCTTGCAGACAGGGATAAAGTCAGTCTTGAAATCCATGGACATGGTTCCCTGAAGGTCCTGCATGATGAGGCTCTGCGTGCCGAGCATGAACGTGTAGCCGTCAGCGGGCTGCTTGTAGGTGTACTCAACGCCGTTGACGCCGCTTCCGCCGCTGACGTTGACAACTTCAACTTCAACGCCCAGAATGTCCTTCAGAAGCATCGCCATGGGACGAATCGTTCCGTCAGCGCCGCCGCCGACGCCCCAGGGGCACACGATGTCAATTTTGCGGGTAAACTTCCACTCTTCAGCCGAAGCCGCAGAGGTCATGGAACAGACGAGAACAGCCGCGAGCAACGCGTATGCAATTTTCTTCACAAAGACTCCTCCTCAAAAATGAATTCGGTACCACACAGTTTGAATGATAATCCAATTTACGGTCTCTTTACAAATACAAAAAAAACTATGCGCTCATAAGCACAGGGTTATAAAGTAAGAAAACAATTCACCCACCGTAAAATTACTGATGACCGACCTCCGGCCCCCGTCCGCCCGCCGCGCAGAGCATAAGGAGAACTGCCCCGATGATCAACATGAAGCACGCCTATTACGTGATGACAATCCTTGAAGAAGGCAGCGTCACCGCCGCCGCCAAAAAGCTGTACATCTCCCAGCCGTCCCTCAGCCAAACCATCAAAGCCGTTGAGGACGACCTCGGCACGCCCGTCTTTGACCGCGGCGCCAAGCAGCTGACCCTGACCTACGCCGGCAAAAAATACGTCGCCGCCATGCAGGAAGCAATGATGCTTGAGAAAAACCTGCGCAACGACATCGCCGAAATCAAGGGCGAAACGCGCGGACTCGTGCGCATAGGCATCTCGGCGCAGCGCGGCATCAACTTCCTCCCGCAGATACTCCCGGCATTCATCGCGCGCTACCCGAACGTCCAAATTGAGCTGGTCGAATACTCGTCAGTGCGTCTGGAAGAAGTCCTCGACCGCGGAGAGTGCGACGTGGCGTTCATCACGACGACCCCCAAAGAAAATCACATCGAATACAGACTCCTCGAGAACGAACAAATCGTCCTTTTGGCGTCGCGCACGACCAATCTCGCCCGCCGCCTGGAAGCCGGAACGCTCATCGAACTTGACGAGGCAAAAGACGAGAAGTTCGTCAACCTCATGCCCGGGCACAGCGTGCGCGTCATTCAGGACAAGCTGACCGCGCTGCTTCACTTCTCGCCGCAGATTTTTCTCGAGACGCACAACCTTGAAGCGGCAAAGCAGATTACCGCCTGCCTCAACGCCGTCATGGTATGCCCGTACAGCCACATCAAAGGCATCGCCGAGCTTGAGAAGACGACCGTCTGCTACCCCCTGAACTGCCACGGATTTGAACGGCATTTCTACTTCTGCCGCCACAAGAACTTCCGCCTGCCGCGCTACATGGAAGATCTGTTTAAAATCTCCCGGGACGCCTGCCGTTTCCACACGATGTAAGCCGTCAAAAAAGCGAGCCGCGCCCTCAGCAAAGAGAGCGCGGCTTTGTGTGTTGTTGCGCTAGAAAAACAAATATATCTGCCGATAATTCTACCCACAGGACGCCTCTATTTCCGTGGACCTAAAAACTTGTCTCCATTCAAGTGAATCATGTGGTCTGGCACATCTGCAATCCACACCTCTGTCTCCCAAGCCAGCGTCTCAGAAAACTTTTTAAACGTCTTAAAATCCGGAAAAGCAGTCACGTAAATTTTACCAGCGGTAACATTGACTGTCATTTCCTCTATTTCTTTGATACGCTTGGGCTCTATTGGACCTACAGAGGTAACGGACTCAACAAAATATAGCCAGTTCTTATCTTCGGAATAGAGGATTACATCCGGCATTTTGTCGTGGAGTGTGATTTCAACTCCCAAACGATGAAGTTTATCGACATTTTTGACCAAGCTCTTTTCCGTCGTATCGCCAACATAAAGACACTCTGAATTAGGTGCAAAGCGCGGCGCAAACTCCTCAATAATAGCCTTTTGCAACTCGTTATGCTTCCTAAGAGAGAAAGTAAAATCTTTGCCGTTGATCTTTACAGGTATTTTTCTCATTGTCCGCTTAGCTGCATAAAGTTCAACAAGAGAACTATGCATTCTTTGAAATGCAGTAAGATTTCGCTCCCACTTGGCTGCTCCGTAGCTCTTAATCAGAGCTAACATCTCATCTGTTAAGCGATAGCAATAGTTGGGGCTATTGGTAGCCTTTCCGTTATCTTCAATAAACGCTGCATTTCTAAAATGATGCATCGCTTGCTTGCGAATTGTCTCTCGGCTGTTCTCAGC
>JAXEJY010000239.1:0-9909 GCA_034101315.1 Pyramidobacter sp. | reverse complement strand
AGAACGCTCGCCCCCTGCTCTTTCTGCGTCTGCGCTTCAGAGATGACATAGTCCAGGTCGCAGCTGCGCAGAGCCGCCTGAAGCTTTTTCTTTCCCGTCGGGTTGAGCCGCTCGCCGATGATGACTGTTTCGTCAAAACTCTCGCGCCGCGAAGCGCTGCACACTCCCGTCAAAGGCTGAGGCGTCCGCTCTTTCAGGCGTCTGTCGCCCAAAGCTTCTGACGTCCGGCGGATAAACTCGGGGTCAGTGCCGCAGCAGCCGCCGACAATTGCCGCGCCGCCGTCGGCGAACTTCTTGATCCAGCCGGCGAACTCTTCGGGCGTGACGTCCCACGACGCGACTCCGTTTCTCACAACAGGCAGTCCGGCGTTTGGCTGAACCATAACGGGAACACGCGAGTGACGCAGAAGTTTTTCGACGATCGGCGCGATCTGAATCGGACCGAGAGAGCAGTTCACGCCGAGCGCCGACACTCCGAGTCCCTCAAGCGTCATGATCATCGACTCAACCGACGTTCCGAAGAACGTCCTTCCGTTCTCCTGAAAGCTCATCGTGGCGTACACCGGCAGCGAAAAGTTCTCCAAAACCGCCAGAACAGAGGCTTTCAGCTCAAGCAAGTCGGTGAACGTCTCAAGGAGAACAGCGCAGCAGCCTGAATCTGCCGCGCAAACCTGACGCGCCACCGACTCGTAAATCTGGTCGAATGTCGTGTCTCCGACGGGCGCCATCGCGCGACCTGACGGGCCGATATCGAGCACGACGCCAGCTCCGGGGAAATCCGCCGCCGCTTTGTTCGCCGCGGCAATCCCGGCGCGGACAACCTGCTCTGTCGTGTAGCCCGTCCCCTCGAGCTTAAACGGGCTGGCGCCGAACGTGTTCGTCAGAATCCGGCTGCTGCCCGCCTCCAAGTACTCTCTGTGAATTGACTCAATCAGTTCCGGCTGATTCACGCTGAGACTTTCGGGAACTTCGCGCAGTTTCAGCCCGCGGCGCTGGAGCATCGTCCCCATCGCGCCGTCAAAAAGCAGAATTTTATCCTCTTTCACCGCAAAAGCCACCTCTTTTCCTGTACATGCAGTTTTTCATGCCGCAGAGCTCACAGCTTCTTTGTGCCGTCTGCGGCGTGTCAGATATGCCAATGACCGCCGTTATCGATTTGACGGGAACCATCATCATGCTCTTCGTCAGAGAAATTCCCAGGCGGCGAGCGCCGTCAAGCAGCGCCAGAATGCCGCGGCTGAAATCCAGCGGCACGTCGCCGTAGCCCGGGCTGAAGCGCATCGTCAGATACTCCCCGTCTGCAAGCTCCGCCTCCGCTGACCGCTGGAGCTCGTCGCACAGCCTGTCAGCGCGGACCGACGCGCAGGCATCAAGCGCGGCAGCGCGCGCCATGTCCGTCCTCTGAAGCGATGCAATCCGGCGGTCAACTTCGCTTCCAAGCGTCACCGCCATCACAAAGGCAGAGCGGCACGCGGCAAAAAGCCGCGTCAGACTGGAACTGACGCACGTCAAATCTCCGTCTGCCATGCGCACTTCGCCGCCAGAGCACTCCACGGAAACGCGGACAAAACAGCCGCGCGGCTGAATCAGCGGCTCAAGCTCTTCAAAGCCGCGCTCAGCTATGTGCCGTGAAGCGTCATATCCCTCCGGCGGAACCCCCATGAAGCGCAGAGCTTCCAGAACGTCTTCGCGCGTCATCAGCTTTTCTTCACACGGCGCGAGTAGAGAATGCCGCGCATGTTCTCGGCAATCCGCCGCGTAACCTCCGCCTGATTCATGCTGTAGATGTGAATGCCGTCAACTCCTGACGCCAGAAGATCGATGATTTGCTCTGTCGCGTAGGCAATTCCCGCCTCTTTCAGCGCCAGACTGTTGTGGCCGTAGGCGTTTACAAAACGGCGCACAGCGGACGGAATGGACGCGCCGCACATGGAGACAATTCTGTCAAGCTGCGCGGGCGCTGTGATCGGCATAATCCCGGCGATGATCGGAACGTCAATGCCCGCCGCTGCAGCCTTGTCCCTGAACGAGCAGAAGATGTCGTTGTCCAGAAACAGCTGAGAGATGAGACAGTCCACACCGCTGTCCACTTTCTCTTTCAGACGGCAGATATCCTCTTCAAGGCTCGGCGCTTCGGGGTGCTTTTCGGGATAGCACGCGCCGAACACGCGAAAGCTGCAGTTCTTCTTTATATACGCGGCAAGATCGGAAGCGTGCTTAAAACAGCCGTCCTTAAAGTCTGAGTCAGCGCGCCGGTCGCCGCGCAGCGCCAGAACGTTGCGCACGCCGCTGCGCTCAAGTTCGCTCAAAATTCTGTCAATCTCCTCGCGGCTGCTCCCGACACACGTCAGGTGCGCTACAGACGTCAGAGCGTAGCGGTTTTGAATTGACGAGGCAATTTCAATCGTGTTTTCGCGGCTCGAGCCGCCCGCGCCGTAGGTGACGCTGATGAGGTCCGGTTCAAGACTGGCGAGCGCGTCAACCGTCGCAAAAATCCCCTCAAGGCTGCCCGTGCCTTTCGGCGGGAAAATCTCAAATGTAAAGCTGGGAGACGACTGTGAAAAAACATCCATTGCAGATCTGTCCTTCTTCAATATAATTTTTTGATAAAAAAACAGCAGCCTCGTCATGCGACAAGACTGCTGCTGAATTGACGCGCGAATTCCGCTCTTATCGCTGTCAGCAGAACCACCACGCCCGGTGCGGGCAGGTTGGCGCAGGATCGTTGAGCTGACTCTCTCCCCTGTCTCTGGATAAATGGCGTTATTCATTTTTGTGTAGGTATCTTAACACGCGCGCAGCGCTAAATCAACAGCGGTTTTACGAAAAGATTAAGCGCTGAAAACTCATTTTTACCGCACGCGCAGCGTGGATATCCATGTCCTCTCCGTCTGCGGATAAATCTCCGCGCCTCAGAAACATAAAATTCATCATAATAACTCTTTTCAAGACACAAATTTGAGTTATACTTATTCTCAGTATGCAAAACTTTTATGCAGGGGGTATGTACATGTCCGCACAGGTTCAGTATCTTGGACACGCAAGTTTCAAACTTCAGAGCGAGTACTGCTCAATGGTCATTGATCCTTTCTTCACAGGCAACCCGTATGCCTGCTGCACTGCTGACGATTTCATCGCCCTTGACGCCATCCTTCTGACACACGGTCATTTTGACCACATAAAGGACGCCGCCGCAATCGCCAAACAGACAGAATGCACCGTCGTCTGCAACGACGAGCTCGCCGATTATCTCAAATCCGAGGGCGTCAAGCCAGAGACGATCACCGTCATGCACCCTGGCGAGACGGTCAAGTTCCCGTTTGCCGCCGTCACCGCCGTGCCCGCCGTGCATCCCAACGAGATTCACACGGAAGACGGACGCAAACTGCCCGGCGGCGCTCCGTGCGGCTATGTCGTCGAGATTGACAACCACAAAGTCTATCATACCGGCGACACAAATCTCTTTGACGGCATGAAAGATCTGAAGAGCATGGCAATCGACGTGGCGCTTCTTCCCATCGGCGGAACGTACACCATGGACATCGACGATGCCGTCCGCGCCGCTGAGATGATCAGCCCCCGCGAAGTCATCCCCATGCACTACAACACCTTCCCCAACATCGCAGCCGATCCGCAGGCTTTCGCCAGAAAAGTTCCCGCCTCAATCGCCGTGAACGTGCTTCAGTCCAGCGAAAAGGAAACGCTGTAGCGCTGAAGATTTTCCCTTGACCACATTTGAGCAGCCGGCAGAAAAAACGTTCTGCCGGCTGTCTGTTTCTGCTCTATCATCAATTTTACGTTTGATTCAGCGGCGTTTTCATGGTACATTGGAACAATTCCGGCTGAACAGACGTCCGGAGGCTTTTATCATGAGATCAATTGCGCTGTGCGCTCTGCTTCTGTGCTGCAGCAACGTCTTTATGACGTTTGCGTGGTACGGTCATCTGAAAAACCTCGCTGATCGCCCGTGGTTCATCGCCGCAGCCATCAGCTGGGGCATCGCTTTTTTCGAGTATATGCTCCAAGTTCCTGCCAACCGTATCGGCAGTCAGATTCTCTCTGTCGGCCAGCTGAAAATCATGCAGGAAGTGATTGCGCTCACCGTGTTCATCCCGTTTTCGACATTCTATTTAAAAGAAAAACTGACGCTCGACTACCTGTGGGCAATGCTCTGCATTCTGGGAGCCGTGTTCTTCATCTTCCGCAGCCGCATTATGGGCGCGTAGAGCGTTTTTTCATCTGCACTGCTAAGGGGGCAAAATGATGAAAGGTCTGGGAGTTTCGCCCGGTATCGTAATGGGACAGGTTTACGTAGACTGGAAAGAGCAAATAGAAGTGGAAAAGGACTTTGTCGACGACGTTGACAACGAAATTGAGCGTCTCAATCTGGCGGTTGCTACCGCCGGGGAGGAGATAAATCAGCTCTACCAGACACCTGCCGTTCTTGACAAAGATGAAGCCGGTCCCGACCTGTACCGTGTTCACGGAATTATGCTGAAAGACCCCGAGTTTATCGGTCAGATAAAAGACAAAATCATCACGGAGAGTGTCAACGCCGAGTGGGCTGTCAAAAAGACTGCCGAAAAATTTGTCCAAGTCTTTGAGAACTTGGGCAGCGAAGACCTGAAAGCGCGCGCTGACGACGTAAAGGACGTCTCCGCCCGCGTCTGCCGGCTGCTTCTTCACATCGAGGGCAACGACCTGTTCAAAGACGAGCGCGAAGGCCTCATTCTCGTCTGCCGCTCTCTTGGAACGGCTGAAATGACGCTGATTCAAAAGCACAACATCGCCGGAATCGTCTGCGAAGAAGGAACGATCGGCTCGCACGCCGTCATCATGGCGCGCAATCAGAACAAGCCCGCCGTCGTCGGCATTCAGGGCATCGCCAGCGACGTCTATCACGGCGACTTCATCATCGTCGACGGCAACAAGGGCGACGTCATTGTCAACCCAGACGAAGAGACAATCGTCCAGTACGAAAAGCTTCAGCAGGAAGAGCGCCGCTTTGCGGAAGAGCTGAAAAACTACATCGGACGCCCAGTCCGCACAGAAGACGGCGAGACGCTGAAAGTTTTCGGAAACGCGGCGTCCGACTCCGACATCGAATCAATTATGGAAGTTGACGGAAGAGGCGTCGGACTGTACCGAACCGAATACATCTACCTCAACCTCGACAGACTCCCGACAGAGGGCGAGCAGTTCTGGGAGTACAAGAAGACCGTTCTGGCGATGAAAGGCCGTCCTGTAGTGTTTCGAACGCTTGACATCGGCGGCGACAAGATTCCGAGCTATCTTGAAATGCCTGAGGAGCAAAATCCGGCGCTCGGACACCGCGCCATCCGCTACTCCCTGTCGCGCGCCGACATCTTCAGAGTTCAGATAAAAGCCATGCTGCGCGCCAGCGCCTACGGCAACGTCTCAATTCTTCTGCCGCTCATTACCGCCGTCGAAGAAGTCCGCGCTGCCAAGGCGCTTATTGAAGATGTCAAAGAAGAACTGCGGAAAGAGGACATCGCGTTCAACCCTGCCGCGCCTGTCGGCATCGTCGTCGAAACGCCGTCCGCCGCCCTGATCTCAGACCTTCTTGCCCAGGAGTGCGACTTTTTGAGCATCGGCAGCAACGACCTGATCCAGTACACGCTGGCGGTTGACCGACTCGCTCCGGCGCTTGCCGACCTGTACTCGCCGTTTGCGCCGGCTGTTCTGCGCCTTGTCCGTCACGTCATTACGTGCGGACGCGCCGCAGGAAAACCCGTCAGCCTCTGCGGCGAAATGGCAGGCGAGCCGCTTCTCAGCCCGCTGCTGCTCGGCATGGGACTGAAAATTTTCAGCGTGAACCCCTCAGAAATTCTGCGCACGCAGTGGATTCTTTCATCGCTTACGATGAGCGAAATGGAGCAGTGCGCGCAGGAAGTCCTGAGCCTTTCAACAGAACAGGAGATCCGCCGCTACTGTACAGAGCGTTTCTCGCAATTCGCTTCCAACCGTTTTGCGCCGGAGCAGGAAAATTGATGACATGAGCGCCGCCTTCGGGAACATCGCCCGAAGGCGGTGTTTTTTTATGTATTAAATCCTGTTGGGCAGGAAAGGTGAAAGAATAGCGATTCTAAAAGAAAAATCGCGAAAAATGGCATTTTTATTAAATATTTTCTGTTCATTGTTCTTGAAAATAATCGGCAAATCGTTATGATATCAAGTGTTAGCACTCGGACTGGTTAAGTGCTAACAGGATATTAACCAGTTCGAGATATTTCTGAGACTCGATTTTTTAGGAGGAACATACAATGCAGTTGAAACCCCTTGCGGATCGTATCGTCGTAAAACGCATCACCACTGAAGAGAAGACAAAGAGCGGTCTGTACCTTCCCGACACCGCCAAAGAGAAGCCCCAGGAGGGCGAGGTTGTCGCCGTCGGCAGCGGCAGAATCCTTGACAACGGTCAGAAGCTTCCGCTTGACGTCAAAGTCGGCGACAGAATCATCTTCAGCAAATACTCCGGCACCGAGATCAAAGTAGACGGCGAAGAGTACATCATCTTCAGCGAGCGCGACGTTCTTGCCGTCGTCGAGAAGTAATCCGTTTCCCTGAAAACTATTTTTTCTTTTTTCTTTTGAGGAGGAAAACTTAAATGTCCAAAATTCTTGCTTTCGGTGAAGAATCCCGCCGCGCGCTTGAGCGCGGTATCAATAAAGTTGCCGACACAGTCGGCGTGACCCTTGGACCCAAGGGCCGCAACGTTGTCCTTGAGAAGAAGTTCGGCTCGCCTACGATCACCAACGACGGCGTCACCATCGCCAAGGAAATTGAGCTTGAAGATCCCTTCGAGAACATGGGCGCTCAGCTTCTGAAAGAAGTTGCTTCCAAGACCAACGACATCGCCGGCGACGGCACCACCACCGCCACTGTTCTTGCCCGCGACATCATCATGGAAGGCATGAAGAACGTTGCCGCCGGCGCCAACGGAATCTACCTGCGCACAGGCATCGAAGAGGCCGTCGACATGGTCACCGAGCACCTGAAATCAATGGCTCACCAGGTTTCCGGCAAGGCTGACATCGCTCAGGTCGCTTCAATCTCCGCCAACAACGCTTCCATCGGCGCCATCATCGCCGAAGCCATGGAGAAAGTCGGTCAGGACGGCGTCATCACCGTTGAGGACAGCCAGACCACCGGCACGACTCTTGAGACCGTCGAAGGTCTTCAGTTCGACAAGGGCTACATCAGCCCCTACATGGTCACCGACACTGAGCGCATGGAAGCCTCTCTCGAGGACGCCTATGTGCTGATTCACGACGGCAAGATCAGCAGCATCAAGGATCTTCTTCCCGTCCTTGAAAAAGTTCTTCAGACCGGCAAACCTCTGCTGATCATCGCTGAGGACGTCGAGGGCGAAGCTCTTGCCACGCTTGTCGTCAATAAACTGCGCGGCACGATGACTGCCATCGCCGTCAAAGCTCCCGGATTCGGCGAGAGACGCAAAGCCATGCTTCAGGATATCGCCATCGTCACCGGCGGCGAAGTCATCACGTCTGATCTCGGCGAGAAGCTTGAAAACGTTGAGCTGTCCAAACTCGGCCGCGCCAAGAAGATCCGCGTCACGAAGGAAGACACCACCATCGTCGAGGGCAGCGGCAACTCTGAAGCCATCCGCAACCGCGCGGCTCAGATCCGCACCGAAATGGAGAACTCCACGTCCGACTACGACAAGGAGAAGCTTCAGGAGCGCCTTGCCAAGCTGGTCGGCGGCGTCGCCGTCATTCAGGTCGGCTCTGCCACGGAGACGGAGCAGAAAGAGCTGAAGCTCCGCATTGACGACGCTCTTGCCGCAACCCGCGCAGCTGTTGAAGAGGGTATCGTCGCCGGCGGCGGTGTCGCTCTCGTCAACTGCATTGACTACCTTGCCGCGGAGATCGAGAAGAAGGGTCTGAAGGGCGACGTCCGCACCGGCGCCAACCTTATCCTCAGCAGCCTTTCTGCTCCTCTCCATCTCATCGCCACCAACGCCGGATTCCAGGGCGACGTGGTCGTTGAAAAAGTCCGCACGCTGGGCGAAGGTCAGGGACTTGACGCCTCCAAGGGCGAGTACATCGACATGATCAAAGCCGGTATCATCGACCCCGTCAAGGTCACCCGCAGCGCTCTTGAGAACGCCGCTTCTGTCGCCAAGATGGTTCTGACGACTGAAGCTCTTGTCGCCGACAAGCCCGAAGAGAAGAAAGCCGATCCCGCCATGGCAGGCGGAATGGGCGGCATGGGCGGAATGTACTAAACGCCCCTGAAGAAATACTTTTCTAAAAACACACAGACGCCGCTGAAAGCGTGAGCTTTCAGCGGCGTCTTTTTTTGCGCGGGCCTATTCAGCGCGCGGGCATGTTTCCGACGAGAACGCCGAGAAAAAGTGGAGCATAAAGCTGAGCGCCAGCATGTCGGCGCTGCCTCCCGGGCTGAGATTCTCAGCGATGAAGTCTTTGTCAAGCGACGCCAGCGTTTCCATAGAGGGCGCCGGATCGCGGCTGACGAGCTCCTGTATTTGGGATTTAATCTCTTCATAGCGCCCGTGGCTGGACCGCTTAATCATGTTGGTATCGTCGACGCACGCCATTAGATGAACGAGCGTAATCGCGCCGGCGTCGTTGAACGGACAGCCTTTTGAGAGCAAAAGCTCCAGCAAAGGCAGCCCTAGGCGTCCTGCCGACGGAAACCCTGCGGCGGCCTCGCCTCTGATGCCGGAAATTCCCGTGGAGCGATAGATTTTTCCTCCGGCAGTGTCAGGCTGCGCACCAAAATCATCTTTCAGGCGGACGAGTATCTGCGTCACGGCGTCGAGCAGTTTCGGCGTCTCTGCCGTCTCTCCCCTGCCCCACAGCCAGCCCCGGGCGCCGCAGAGCACCCCGGCGGAAAAAATTGCACCCTTGTGCGCGTTCACGCCGCCTGTCGCCGCCAGCATGTCCTCCTCAGCTTCCATGCCGAGGACGCGCATGCGTTCAAACAGGGCGTCTGCTCTCTCGTCTGACATCTCAATTCCCGTCAGGACGCAGCGCCTGAAATACGGCGCAAGGGCGCACGCACTGCTGACAAAGGTGAACAGATCCATGTCAGTATGCGAGCCGTTATTAAATCGGTCGACAAGCCCCGGCTTGGGAGAGACGCATACTTCGCACAGAAGGGCGCGCTGCGCCGCTGCCGATACGTCATCTGCAAACGCCCCGCGCACGTCTGACGCCATCAGCGACACTGCCCTGCGCGCAAGCTCTTCCGCCAAGTGTGCGCGGCGCGGCGCGCAGTCCATGGCAGGGCGGCCGCACACAATACACGTTCTGCCGGGAAGCCCCAAGGAGCTGCGCGAAACTTTCACGCCGTCGGCGCTCAGGACGTCCATGTCGTACAGGCGCGACGCTTCTGAGCTCTCTTCCAGCTGAACTGCCAGCTTCTTGACAGTGAGCGCGTCAGTGTCTGTCAGAAGAAACGCCTCGCAGCCGGTTTTTTCAATGTATTTTTTCTCCTGAAGAATACCTGCGCCTGAACGCTTCAAATGCCGTTTCAGCCTGTCCAGACCGCGCTCAAAAAACTTTTGGGCAATCGGAAAACACTTGACCTCGCCGGGCATGTTCAGCGTAAAGCATACAAGCGAAGCGCCTCCCGCCGCCAACATCTCCTGCTGGCGCCCGACTCGCCGCTCGCGGGCGTCGAGCATTTCCACCAGAGTAATTTTATTTCCGCCGCACAATTTCTGTATATTCATGCCGTCCCCGTCCTCTTGAATCAAATGTGATATAAAAATCTTTGACCGCGCAGCGCGTTCTTTTTCTGTCATTCTATCCGTTCCGGCTTCTTTTGTAAAACGCGCCTGATACGTACAACAGGGCGAGCCGCGCTCAGGAAAAACACTGCTGTTTCTCTGAGCGCGGC
>JAXEJY010000238.1:0-3913 GCA_034101315.1 Pyramidobacter sp. | reverse complement strand
CGCGGCATCCGGATCAGGTGCGCGGTCCCATGCCTGACGGACAAACTTCGTATCGATAGGACCGGGGCAGACGCAGTTCACTCGGATATTGTCCTGAGCCAGCAGAAGAGCCAGAGATTTTGTCAGGGTGACGATGCCGCCCTTCGTCGCCGAATAGGTGGGGCTCATGGGAGAGCCGACTTTTCCGGCAATCGAGGAGTCGAACACGATCGTGCCGCCGCCGGCTTTTCTCATCTCGGCAACAGCGTACTGAGCGCTGAAGAAACAGCTCTTCAGGTTGACGGCAACCGCTTGATCCCATGCTTCTTCAGTTACGCCTTCCAGCCCGCCGGGGCCGGGAACGCCGGCATTGCTGAAGAGAATATCCAGCCGTCCGTAGTTCTGGACAGCCGCCTGCACCATGTTCTGTATGTCCTCGAGCTTAGAGACGTCGGCATGGACAAGAACGGCTTCGCCGCCCGCTTCTTTGATCATCCGAACAGTCTCTTCGCCTTTGCTCAGCGTGCGAACGGCGACGACGACTTTTGCGCCGTTCTTCGCGTAAAGACACGCGGCTGCTTGTCCGATGCCCGCTCCTGCGCCTGAAACAAGCGCGACTTTACCAGCTAACTTCACGTTTATCCTCCCCAGTCTTTTACAGAGGAATCTCGCGATACATCTGTAAGGGTTTGCTGAATGTGCATTGCCGCAGATTCAGCAAATGCCCGTGTTATCTCTCGTGATTCCTAATTAATCTTTAATTTCCTTCGTGATGGGCCAGCCAAGTCCAAGGCTTACAGCGGACTTGCCTGAAGCGCCGCCGACGACGGCGATGTCAAAGTAGCCGAAGTCGCGAACCATCGGGACCATCGTGTCGTCCGACGCGTTGAGCAGCCATCTGTATCCGGGAAGGACGATCTTGCTTTCAATGCGCGGGATAACCTGATGTTTGAACTGTCCCCATTTGCGGCGGCAGTGAGCGTACAGATACTGCTTGACGTCGAACTTCGACCAGCCGGCGTTGGCGATCATTCTGGCGTGGTCAGGAGCGAGAAGCAGAGCGACCTTCATGCGCGGAGGCGTGACGTAGCCGAGCCATGAACGGGCGCCGAGCCAGCCCATTGAGTCGATTGAAGAGGCAAACGTGCGCAGAAGCGTTTCAGGCGTGTTGCTCTCCATGTCCTCAATTTCCATGAGCGACTGGCAGGGAATTGCCGTGACGCAGTTGACGCCGGGCTTGAATCCTTTTTCGACGCTGAAAGGCTCCCAGGGATTTTCCGCTTCGTTTTCAGCCGCGCAGAAGCTGTATTTAATCGGCGAGCCGATCGTGTCCATGTCGCGGATGCGGGCATACGTGAAGCCGATGTTCATCATGCACAGGCGGACGGCGCGGCCGATAGCCGTGTTGCCGACTGAATCCTTGCCGGGGCCGAAGCAGCACGTCTCGCTGTTCAGACCGAGCTGTTTGGCGATGGGGCCGTTGACGAGGATGATGGGAGCGTGAGCGCCCGTGGACTGAGCGAGAATGGTCAGAACGAACTCCTCGACGTCCATCGCTTCGATGATGGAAATCAGAATCGGAAGGTGTGCGGGTTCGCAGCCAGCCATAACGCAGTTGGCAGCGATTTTCTCCACGGTGGCAAGACCCATGCCGGGCTGCATTTTCAGGATGACTTCATGACGGTCGCGCTTTGTGCCCGTCAGCATGCGGTTCACCGCTTCCTCAGTGGGCGGCACGATCGGGAATCCGTCTCCCCAGCCGTGGTTTATGAAATAACGATTGAGGTTGTAGCTCCAATCAAAATAGTCTTCTCCGGTAATGGTAATGCGCTCCGGCTCGACCAGGTGTTCCATGGGAACTTCTTTTGTCTTTCCGTCGGCTGTCTTTTTCTTCGGCGGGAAGAGAAGATCACCGTCGTGTGTCAGACCGTAAACGACGGTGTCATAGAGCGCTTCGCCCGTCTGAGCGACTTCTTCTTCAGGCATTTCTGTGAAGGGGTGAGGCATAACGGCTCTGCGGGCTCTCATCAATCCTCTTGTCTTGAACTCAGAGGCGTTAATCGGCAAAAATCCTTTAGCGACAATTCCTACTGTGGGGAGGCCCAGTTTTTCCAAGGAGCTTACGTCACGCGTAAGCCATGCAGTGCAGGAGCCTCAGTCACCAGTCGTGGCGATAGCCGCTTCGCAGCCCGCCGCGATGACCTGCTCATAGACTTCGTCGCCGTGAGGCCAGCCCTGAGTGAACAGCTGCGATTCGCAGTTGTACTCTTTTTTCAGGCGGGCAGCGATCGTCTTCAATGCGATGTCGCCCTTCGCCTTGCCGTTCCACCACAATGCGATTTTCTTGCCCTCAAGGCTCTTCAGGCTTGTCGCCGGAGTGATAGCTCCTGAGTCAAACTGCGCCACAGGGTTTACTATTTCCACTGCGACATTTGGTGTTTTTTGCTCTGACATTCCAATACCTCCTTAAAGTTTCAGCTGCACATGTGACAAACGTGGTTCATTATTTCTGCTCTGGCTCTCTCTGGCTCTTGTGCTTCGCCTCCTTACTGCTCTTTGAATCAAAGAAATCTGATATAACGGTGCGTTTTGCAAAATCAGACAGAACATCGAAGGCGAAAATGTATACTTTTTCGTCTTCAATATTTAATTCTGATTTGCTGTATTATGTTACGTTATTTTCATATTGTCAAGCCTGAACTGCTATTTTTCTTAGCAAAGTTTCATATACATCTTCTCTTGACAATAAAGTATACATTTTCGTCAACATTCTTTTGGGATTGTTTGAAACTTATACTGCCGTCTTTTTGCAGCGGGAGCGCAGGCGGGACGAGAGCGTTGTCCGCGGAACGCCGCAGAGCTTGGCGGCGGCGTTTATGCTGATTTTTCCCTCTTCCCAGAGACGCATGACTTCCTCAAAATTGCCGGGCATTTCTCTCGGCGGCCGTCCGAAGCGCACGCCGCGCGCCATGGCAAGAGCAATGCCTTCGCTTTGCCGCGAACGAATAGCTGCGCGCTCATTTTCTGCGACAAAAGAAAGCAACTGGAGCACAATGTCGCTGATAAACGTTCCCAGCAGGTCTTTTCCCTTTCGTGTGTCCAGCAGGGGCATGTCCAGCACGGCGATGTCCACGCCTTTTTCGCTGGTGAGACGGCGCCACTGCTGCTGAATCTCTCTGTAGTTCCGCCCGAGACGGTCGATGCTTTTGACGTAGAGCAGATCGTCTTTTTTCATCCGCGCAGTCATGCGCTGCCACGCAGGACGGTCAAAGTCGCTTCCCGATTTTTTGTCGATGTAGATATTCCGCCGGGGGATTTTCAGCTTCTGCATGGCTTCAAGCTGGCGATCTTCATTCTGGTCGCGGCTGCTGACTCTGATATACCCGTAAATTGTCATGACGTTTCATCATCTCCGTGTCGTGGTGTGTTTGAAGTGCCCAAAAGCTTTTTTATTTAAAACAAAAAAAGCGGAGAGTTCCTGAACAATTCAGGAGCTCTCCGCTTTGCGGTTGTTTTAACAAATGAATACCACAATCAGCGGGCTTCTGTGAGATCAGTGGCTTGCTGATTGTGGTATTTGCGATTTCTCTATGTGTGCGCTCGTTGGATTTTCGGTCAATCAACTTTTAGATTTAGGATGATTGAGTCAAAGTACTGGAGAGCTGAATAAGACACAACCTGTGCGTAGTAAGGGATATGTCTCTTTTTTGTGGCTTTCTGGTACAGCTTGATGTATTTCTTAAGTCCTGTTTTTATTGCAAATTCATTTTTCTGAATGGCTACGAATGATTTTGGGAGCGTCAAGAATTTTGTGTAACCTCCTAAAAGACAGCTCACCGCTTGAAGCACATTTAGTTGTCTATAACGTGCAAACCGCAGTCTGAACTTTTGGATTTATTGAGCTCTCGATATGAAATTGGGCTAATCGGAGGAA
>JAXEJY010000237.1:0-3825 GCA_034101315.1 Pyramidobacter sp. | reverse complement strand
GATACGAGTCAGCCTCCTCGCCGAGCAGGCGCAGATCAATTCCAAGACGAAGCATGTCGCCCTGCAAAACCTCGGCAACTGCCTTCATCAGAGCGTCGTTGCCCTTGAAACACAGGTCAATTGAAAGCGTGCGTCCGTCTTTAACGCGGAACGCACCGCCCTTAGGAAGCTTCCAGCCGGCTTCTTCAAGGAGTGCAGCGGCACGCTCAGGATCATATGCGTAGGGCTTCAGCCCGATGTCGCAGTAGGGAAAACGCGATGAGAACAGCGTTTCAGAGCGATGCTCAACGTTCATGAACACGTGTTTGACGAGCGCCTCTTTGTTGACGCCGTGCAGAATAGCGCGGCGGACGCGCAGGTCGTCTGTCGGGAATCGTCCTGTGTTCAGCGCAAGATTGCGGCTGGACTGAGGCGCAGAAATTTTCGTCACGACTCCGGGCATGTTCTGATAGCGGACAAACGTGTCCATATCGATTTGACCGCTTGCAGCGCCGTAGATGATGTCAATTTCTCCAGTGTCAAACGCCAGAGCGCGCGCCGTTGAATCAGGTATGACTTTAATCAGAACTTCGTCAACAGACGGCTTTTCGCCCCAGTAGTACGGATTCGCGCGGAACAGATCGTATTCGCCCTTTTTGACGTCGACGAGCATCCACGGGCCAGTCCCCGCGCCGAAACGAGTGCGGAGCCCCTTCGCGGTGTCTTTGTCCTCAGGGATCGACCCCGGAGACATAATGCGCAGGGGGCGAATAAGAGCCAGCTCGGCCAGCGTCGGATAGTAGGGATTTTTCATCGTCAGACGAAACGTCATGGCGTCAACGGCTTCCCAGCTCTCAATCTGAGCGCAGAACGCAATCCAGCTGTGCCGGTCAGCGTGCTTCATCACTGCGTCAAAGTTCAGCGCAACAGCATACGCATCGCAGGACAAACCGTCCGAAAAACGCACTCCCGGACGCATGTGAAACGTGTAGACTCGCCCGTCTTCGGAGATCTCCCAGCTCTCTGCCAGCGCCGGCTGAGGCGAACCGTCGTGTCCGCAGCCGACCAGAGGATCGAACACCATGCGCTGCGCAAACATCTGATTTGGAGCGTACATGTGCGCGTTCATCGGACCAGCGTTGCTGCTCCACGAGTAGACAATCCTCTGCGACGCCGCAGAAACAGACGTGCAGCACAACACAACAACAGCAGCCATAATCATCTTTAGGCCTGACAATCTCATACGCTTCAGCTCCTCCGCATATAGCACGCTTTTTAGTTTTCGTAACACGAATTGTACGACGGCGTGCTTTTGCTGTCAAGGACAAGGACACAAAAACCGGGACTGCCCCGTCGGCAGTCCCGGTTTTTTTATGAACATAAGATTTCAGACGCACATTGCGCGCTGCATTGCCGCGCAAAACGGCAAACGCGCATCATTCAGCCGGACAAAAAGCCGACGCGCGGTAGTCTTTCGCCTGTTCTTCGCCTACCAAGACGCGCAGAGCGCCTTCTGCCAAGGCGGACATCTCATCCTCGCCGGCGTACACGAGACACGGCGCGATCCAGCCCGCCCATTTTTCAACTTCTGCGACAAGCTGACTATCGTACGCGACGCCGCCAGTGAAGACAATCGCCTCGACGTCGCCTTTCAGCGCGGCGGCGACGATTCCGATTGAACAGCCAATTCGGTAAATCATGGCATCGCGGACGAGCCGAACTTGGGGCTCAGACGCGGCGCGGCGCTCAATTTCGCGCATGTCGCTCGTTCCGAACCACGCCATCATGCCGCTCTTTCCGGCAATTTTCTTCTTGAATGAGCGCTCGTCATAGTTGCCGCTGAAGCACATGTCAGCGACAGGGACAGCCGGCAGAATTCCGGCGCGTTCCGGCGAGAACGGACCGGCGTCGCTCCCGCTGTCGAAGTCGATGATCCGTCCGCGTTCCAAGGCGCAGATCGTAAATCCGCCGCCCAAGTGGACGAGGATGAAGTTCTTCTCTTCAAATCCGACGCCGAGGTCGTTCGCGGCACGTCTCGCAACGGCTTTTACGTTGAGATTATGGTTAAGGACAATGCGAGGCACCTGCGGCAGTCCTGTGACGCGGGCAATATCCATCACTTCGTCGACTGAAACTGGGTCGACGATATATGCAGGAATCCCCAGAGGATCGGCTATGCCGCGCGCCAAAACGCCCCCCAAGTTTGAAGCGTGCTCCCACGGTTTTCCCGTCAAAAGACGCTCGCGCAAAAAATCATCAACGGCGTACGTACCGCCCGGTATGGGGTCGATAATGCCTCCTCTGCCCACGACAGCGCTCAGCTCTTCCAAGCGGCACTGCTTCTGAGCGAGGACAGTGCGGATTGCGTCAAGCCGATAGTCATACTGCGACGAGACAGAGCAAAAAGAAGCCAATTCGCCCGGATCGTGGCGGACTGTTTCAGTCCAAACAGTCTGATGCCCGTCAAAGAGCCCTACTTTTGTGCTCGTCGATCCGGGATTCAGAGCCAGAATTTTGAAGTTCAGAAAAACCACCTGCTTTCTCATGAGAAAAACAGGCGCTTCAAACAGAAGCGCCCGTTTACGCTGTGTGCGCGTTACTGAACCGCTTTATACCCCAATTCTGCGGCTTTGACGTTGTCGTCTTTGAACTTTGAAGGCGAAAGGGCAATCACAGCCTCTTTCACCTCTTCAAACGACGGAGCTCCGATATCAGCGCCGCACATGGCTCCCAGAATCAGCGCGTTCATGAATATAAAACGGCCCTCCATATGCTCTTTAAGGATATCATATCCCGCCATGGTATGGACGCAGATCTGTTTTTTCTCGATGTACCGCTTGAGCGGCTCGTTGTTCCACAGCTCTCTGTCATGAACGTTTACGACAAGCGCGCCGCCGTTTTTGAGAAAGTCGAGACTGCGGACTGCTTCGTTCTGGTCAAACGCGAGGAGAATATCGGCATCGCCTTTTTTTACTAAGGGGGAAGCGTAGCTGCCGACCTTAAAATGGCTGACAACAGAACCGCCGCGCTGCGCCATGCCGTGGACTTCGCTGCCCAAGATATTTTCGCCGCGCGTCATGGCAATATGTCCAAGAACTTTGCTCGTGAACAGAACTCCCTGACCGCCTGTTCCGACGATAATGTACTGCATGAGCTCACCCCTCCTTATCCGACAAACTGAATTGCCCCTTTGGGGCACACTGCTTCGCAGACGCCGCATTTCACGCAGTAGCGCTCATCGATCTGCGCTTTTTTCGTCTCAGCGTTGAACACAAGTCCAGGACAATTGAACTGATTAATGCAGATACGGCAGCCGATACACTGTTCGGCGTTCACCGTGACAGGACGCTGTTTCGGAGGGCACTTCAGCATGGTAATGCACGGATAGCGGAAGATGAGAACAGCGGGTTTAGTGTTCGCTTTTGCGTGCTCCCATGCTGCTCGAACTTCGTCCACATTGGCGCGCGTCTCGTACGCATCGATTGTCTTGACGTACTCAACGCCCAGCCCGCGGCATACGCTTTCAAGGTCCAGCGAATTTCCTTGTTCTCCCGCGCGGAGTTTTGCGCCGACGTTGGGGCTTGACTGACCGCCGGTCATTGCCGTAATGCGGTTGTCCAATATGCACAGGACAAAAGCATGGCGGTTGTACACGGCGCTTGCCAGTCCGGGAATGCCCATATGATAAAACGTCGAGTCGCCTATCGTCGCGACAATGGGACGCTCCACTGCTCCGTTGACTTTCTGGCTCAGATAGAATCCCGACGCGGCGGTGACAGACGCGCCCATGTCAAGCACAGAGTCGCAGCCATTTTGGAGTATGCCGAGCGAGTAGCAGCCGATATC
>JAXEJY010000236.1:0-7954 GCA_034101315.1 Pyramidobacter sp. | reverse complement strand
CGCATTGAAGATTTGTTCAGTTAAAATTTTTAAAAAACATTTTTCAGCTGCGCGCGGCAGCATCGGTTTTTAGTTGGTAATCCAGCGGTTGCACTTGACGCAGTTGTCTTTTTTGCTGCCGAAAGAGCAGTTTGAGCACAGCTGAGCGGGAGTGCCCTTGCCGAACGTGTACTTGTTGCACTTGACGCAGTAGTTTTTCTTGTCGCCGAACGCGCAGTTCGAGCACAGGCGCGCTTTCACGCCCTTGCCGAACGTGTACTTGTTGCACTTGACGCAGTAGTTTTTCCTGTCGCCGAACGAGCAGTTTGAGCACAGAGTAGCCACGCTTGACGCGGCATGGACGACGTGAACACCGGCGAGCGCTAGAACAAGAGCGATGAGGAGAGCTTTACGCATGACAATCCATCCTTTCTTTTGGGGGACTCCAGCTGCGGCGCGCAGCTGGAGTCCTCTGTGCTGAGTGAGATAAACTGGGAGAGCTGATTTAGCGTTTCTTTGCGTACTTGAGCCAGAGCGTGCTGGCAAGAGCCACTCTCAGCTCGCCGTTTTCGAATATGATCTTGTTGCCGCGGTAAATGCCGGAAGTCATCTCGAAAACGCAGACGCCGCCCTCAAAGCGCCAGACGCCCTGAGTTTTGCCGCCGTAGCGGAGTGTTCCGTCAGACATGACTCTGATGGCGTGCGCAGAGTTCTTGTAGGTGCGCGCAAACGCATCCCCGGTCGTCTCAGCGCCGCTGGTGCTCAGCGCGGCGTAGGGAATCCACAGCCCGATCAGGGGATCTGCCTCGGCAGCAGGGCGCTCGCGCTCGTCGAGCTCCGCTTCAAAGACAGAGCGGTGAGATTCGGCGCGCTCCGCCGGAGCGTAGATGAGACGCGCTCCCTTGGGAGTGATCTCTTCAAGGCGTCCGGCGTAGAAGCGAAGGCTTCTGTCGTCAAAGACGATCTGACCGTTTTCAAGAGCCCATCTGCTGATGCGGCGGCGGCTGCCCTCAACCGCTCCGTTCGGACGGACAAAGATGTTTGCAGGGGTCGTTCCGTACCGCACTGCGGCGCGATTCAGATCTTCGCCCATCGTGTAGGTGTCGTCGGCGATGAGCTCAACGGGTTTCCATTCGCCGATTGCTCCTGCCAGAAGCTCGGGCTCTGACGGGTTGGGGTTGGGCAGCTTGTCGTAGACGAAGTGATAGCCGTCGCCGTCCTGGAAATGGAGCTGTCCTTTTTCGTACCAGATTTTGCCGCTGAGGTCGCCGAACGTGTAGGCGCCGTTCTGACCGGCGCGGGGCGACCATGTCAGGTTCTGAGGCTCGTAGAAGAACGTGCCGTCCGCGTTGAACACAAACGTGCGGAGGCGTCCTGCCGCTGCCTGTTCCATCGCTTCGCCGGTCACCTGCTGTCCGGCGATGATGAGGGCATACGGCTTCCATATTCCGGCAATGCGCCCCGTGCGCAGGGCGCTTTCAATGGCAGGGTCAACGGCGCCAAGAGATCCGGCTGCGCCGGCTCCCGGCATGGGCATTCCGCTGGGCGTTCCGCCTGTCATGCCCGGCTGGAACGTCTGTATGCCGAGGGGAACGTCTTTGAATGAAACGCTGTCCAGCACAGCCATAACTGCCGCGTCGGGAAG
Organism: Pyramidobacter sp.; assembly: GCA_034101315.1. GTDB lineage: Bacteria > Synergistota > Synergistia > Synergistales > Dethiosulfovibrionaceae > Pyramidobacter. Next base: position 6,330 of record JAXEJY010000236.1, on the reverse strand, counting down.
AAGGCGCTTGTGAAGCAGCTCAGCCGCCTGCTCAGGACGCCAGCGGTCCAGCAGAGTGCGCTCGGTGATTGTGATGAACATGGCGTCGCGGAATGAGCCGGTCTTTCTTGGCCAGTCCGCAGCCATGACCATATCGTAGTTTTCGGGGCGTCCGCGCGGCGCGCGGCGGCGCGACGGAACGATGTAGAAATGGAACAGGATTCCGTCGACGCGCGCTTTCTGAATTCGCGCCGCGCCGGCTTTCTTGGCAAGGGCTTCAAACTTGCTCATGAAGTCCTGTTCAGACTTCGAGAATAAACTCTTTTTTTCAAAGCGGATGGTCGGCGGCATTCGGCTTCCGCGCGGAGCGACCAAGTCAAGCCAAGTGGTGCTGTCGAACGTCCCTTTCTGCCAGCCCTGCGGCATGAGGACGTCGGCAATTTTGCCCTGATACACTGTGCCCGATGCCCGGACTTCGTCAGGCGTAATCGCGTGCGCTGAAGCCGTAAAAAGGAAGATCGCGGCTGCCAAGATGAGTTTTTTGAACATGTTGGTCACACCTCGCTGTATTAAGATAATGCGCTGCCGAAACACGGCAGTCGCATGTGTTAACGATTATAGCATGTAAAGCTTTTTTAACTGAATAAGCGCGCGGCGGCGCTCGCGTTCTGCGGACCAGTGCAGCATTTTTGTTCTTTTTGTTGGAAAAATCCGCGCGTTTTGCTGAAAAAAAATCACGTGCTTCGCGGTATAATAATTTTAAATGAGTTAATTAATCATACCATGCCTTAAATAAGAAACATCACCCGAAAGGGTGAAAATGTCTTTGCCTGAAAAAATACAGAATGTCTAGGACGGCTCCGGGACGGCTCCGGGACGCTCCGGGACGCTCCGGGATAGCTCTAAGAACATTCGGAGGAATACATAAATGATCAGAATTTTAATCATAGAATTTCAGAGGCTGATGAGAGAAGCCCTGAAATTCAGTCTTTCCTCGCGCGAAGGCTTTGAAGTCGTAGCGGCGCTTGGCGACGCAGCGTGTGCCGAAGGGCTCTGCGGAAAAAATCAGATTGACGTCGTCCTGATGAGTATCTGCGCCGAAAACAACTTCAGCGGCATTGACGCTGCCGCGCAGATCAAATCGGCGTCTCCGCAGACGCGCGTGCTGATGATGAGCGGAAAACCAAGCGCGGCGAACGTTGAGCGCGCGCGCCGCGCCGGCGCAGACGGATTTGTCTGTAAATCAATAGGCATCGCGGAGCTGATTTCGGCAATCAGGGCAGTGTGTGCCGGAGAGGAGATCTTCCCCGATTCCGCGGGGGGGGGGGTGATTTTAAATAGCTATGAGGTGCTGACGGAGCGCGAAAAGGAAATACTGCGCCTCATCTGCGGCGGAATGACGCGCCGCGAAATCGCTGAAAAGCTGTGTATCTCTGAGAACTCCGTCAAAACTCACTTTGCAAATATTCTGTCGAAAACAGGGCACAAAAGCATCTCCAAGCTGGCGATTTACGCCCTGTCGCACGGATACGGCAATTCTGACATTTTTTAATAATCCAGAACCAGAACAAAAAAAGCTCTCTTCCCGCGAAAGCGAAAGGAAGAGAGCTTTTTTGTGTTTTTTACGCTGAGCGCTTAGCGCGGCAGAACTTCCGCCGGCGATTTGGCAAGAAGACTTTTGCGGTGCAGAACGACGCTTCCCGGACGGTCGGCGGTCAGCTGTCCGCCGCGCACGGCAAAGACGCCGCCGACGATGACGTGCTCAATGCCCGTCGGGCGGACTTTTGAGTTCAAGAAGTCAGACGCGCTTGAGACGGTTTCGGCGTCGAACACGGTGATGTCAGCGGCGTAGCCGGCTTTGATGACGCCGCGGTTTTCCATGCCTAAAATCCGCGCCGGAAGCCCCGTGATCTTGTACACGGCGTCCTCAAGCGGCATGAGCTTCTTCTCGCGGACGATCTGGAGAAAACGCGGAAATGTCGCGTAGCTGCGCGGATGGGGGTTGTTCTTCATGATTTCCGGCGAAAGGGAGAACGAGTAGCCGTCCGATCCCACGCAGATGTTCATGTCTTTCATGATGCGCAGCATGTCCTCTTCGCAGATGGTGAAGTAGACGCACGCGACAGCGGTTTTGCACTCGGTGAGGATTCTGATGACCGCGTCGACAGGGTCGAGATTCATTTCCGCCGCCAGCTGAGCGACAGTCTTGCCTTCGTATTCGGGGCGATAGCCGTGCGTGCCCGTCACCAGAACGCACTCCGGCCCGCCGCGGTTTGCCATTTCCGCGCCGATTTCCTGCGCAATTGTCCCTTCGCGCGAGGCAAGACGCCTGAGCATGGCTTCGGCGCCGCCGGCGTGCGCCCAGTGAGGAACGAGCGCGCTCATGCCTGTTGACGTCGCGTTGAACGGGTACTGGTCGCACGTGACATTTGCGCCGCGCGAGCGGGAGCGCTCAATCAGCTCAAGAAGCTCTTCAGCTCGGTGCCACTGGGGCGCGCCCATGAGCTTGAGGTGGGATATTTCCAGATGGACTCCCGACTGTTCTGCAATGTCAAGCACTTCGGCGACGGCTTCAAAGATCTTCGGCCCCTCGCTGCGCATGTGAACGGAGAGAATTCCGTCGTGCTTCTTAACCACTTTTGCCAGCTCGACGAGCTCTTTTTTCTTGGCGTAGGCGCTTGGCGGGTAAATCAGCCCCAGCGACATGCCGAACGCGCCGCGCTCCAGTTCGCGGCCGAGGACGTCTTTCATCTCGGCAAGTTCGGCGCGCGTCGGGTCGCGGTCCTCAAAACCCATGACGAGCAAGCGCAGCGTTCCGTGACCGATCAGGAGTCCCGTGTTGATGGAGCTGCCGTGCGCGGCGACGCTTTGGGCGTAGTCCGTGATGGAGTCGTCGCTCGCCTCAAAACCGGCAAGCGGCTGTTCCAGCTCTGCGGCGAAGTAGTCGTTGATCTCGCGGCGGCGGCGGTCGTTGGATGGCAGAATAGAAATGCCGCAGTTGCCGCCAATTTCCGTCGTGACGCCCTGAAGAGCTTTGCTCTCTACGGTGTAGCTGACAAGCGGACTGGCGTCGGAATGCGAGTGAATGTCGATGAACCCCGGCGCGAGAACTTTACCCGTCAGGTCGAGAATGGTGTCGGCGTCCTCGACGGCGCACTTGCCGACGGCAGCGATTTTTCCGTCTTTAATGCACACGTCGCTCTCAAACGCTTTGGCGCGCGTTCCGTCGACGATGAGCGCGTTTTTCAAAATCATGTCAAACACGTGCACGCAGCTCCTTTTCTCCAAGTACAAACGGCTGAATCAGCAGCGGTTCGGAAGAGCCGTTGCGCGGTACTCCTCCTGCATGGCGCGGCGCATGTCCTCGCTGGAGAAAATGTCGCAGCCAGTCATTGCCAGTCCCTTTGCCGCAAGACACACGACGTCGTCTGCGCGCGGCGACGATGCCGCTGCGCACAGTTCGGCAGAGTGGCCGTTTGCGTCGGGCGCGTGAAGCGACAGGTACACGTGAACGGCAGGCACGACGAGCGACACGTTGCCGATGTCGGACGACCCGCACATCATCTCAGGATCGGGCCAGCTCATCGTCTCGCCCAGCGTTTCCATGTTGTTCTTAAACGCCTCGTCGATGACGCGGTTTGAGTAGCGTTCGGCGGAGATCAGGCCGCGCGTGACTTTCACCTCGGCGCCGGTCGTCGCCGCGGCGGCGCGGCTTAAGCGGTCGATGTCGTCCAGCATGGGGAGAATCTGATTTTTCCTGTCGGCGCGGACGGTGAAGCAGCACTTGCTGTACGCGGGAATGACGTTTGATGCCGTTCCGCCGTCGGTGATGATTCCGTTGATTTTGCTCTTGTTGGGCCAGCAGTGAAGCTGCGCGTTGATCATGTTGAACAGCGCGATGGTCGAGGCGAGCGCGTTCACGCCGCTGGCGGGCGCTGACGAATGGGCAGATTTGCCGAAGAACTCGACGGTGACGCCGACGGCGGCAAGACCGCCGCGTCCGACCAGGTTGTCGGCGGCGGACGGGTGCATCATCATGGCGCAGTCAACGCCGTCAAAAACGCCGGCGTCCGCCATGATGACTTTTGCGCCGACAGTCTCCTCAGCCGGTGTTCCGAACAGAATCACCGCGCCCTCCTGCCCTTCAAGCGCCTTGGCAAGCGCAATTGCCGCGCCGCACGACGAAGCGGCAATGAGATTGTGCCCGCACCCGTGCCCGATTCCGTTGAGGGCGTCGTACTCCGACAGAAAAGCGATCTGCGGCCCTTTGCCCAGCGTCCCCTTGACGGCTTTGAACGCCGTTTCCATGCCGCAGAACGGCTGCTCCACGGCAAATCCGTGGCGCTGGAGAAGTTCTTTCTGCCACGCGGCAGCCTTGAACTCCTGCATTCCCAGTTCAGGCGTATCGTGAATGTCGTGCGCCAGTTTTATCAGTTCCGGTGCAATACGGTCGACAATCTGTTTGATGTTCTCTTTGACGTTCATATAAGCGGCTCCTTTGCAGTTTTTTGAGTGAAATACGCATCTTTTTTGAAAAACATATAACATTCGTAATTATGCCATATAAATGCCGAGGAAACCAGATGCGGCGCCGAAAGAAATCTCAGAACGATGCGCCCGGAACACTGCGGCAGTTCGCCGCGTATGATAGAATGAAAAAAATTAGGGAGAGGAGAGCGCCGTTTTTCAGCGGCGCAGCGGCAGAAACGATGAACGTTTTTTTATGCGAAAGCATCCACCCCGAAGCTCTGGCGCTTTTGAGAAGCCGCGCCGAAATAATCAGCAGCTGGGACAGACTGAACGAGGCGGACGCTATTGTTAACAGAAATCTTAAACTGCCTTCAGAGGTGCTCTGTCGCGCAGAACGGCTGAAGACCATTGCCGTTCACGGCACGGGAAGCGACGGAATTGATCTCGACTGGTGCAGGAATCATGACGTATGCGTAACGTATGTTCCTTATGAAAACGCCGACTCTGTTGCCGAACTGATCGTGGCGTTTGCTCTCTGCCTTCTGCGCAAAATACCGCGCGCCGACCGCCTCGTCCTCTCCGGCGCTCCGATACAGAACGCACCGCCGGAGCTGTTCGGCAATGAACTGCGCGGCAAAACCCTTGGGCTTGTCGGCACAGGTGATATCGCACGCCGCGCGGCGCGAATCATGAAGGACGGGTTCGGCGTCAGCGTCATCGGATATTCCCCGTCGCTGAACGACGAAACAGCGCAGAAACTCGGCATACGGCGGTGCGCTTCCGTCACAGACGTCATGCGCGACGCGGATATCATCTCCGTCGGCGTCCATCTGACACCCCAGACAGAGCACATGATCAGCGCGGCAGAATTTGCCGCGGCAAAGCCGACGGCAGTTTTGATCAACACGTCGCGCGGAGGCGTCGTCGACGAAGCAGCGCTGTACGAAGCGCTGACGACGGGGAAAATCGCGGCGGCAGCGTGCGACGTGTGGGAGTCAGAACCCCCGACGCGCCGCAATCCGCTCGTCGGTCTGGACAGCGTCCTTGCCACGCCCCACATTGGCGCCAACACTGACGAAGCCCTCCGCCGCGTCGGGCTCGCCATGGTTCGGCAAATTTTTGACGTCCTCGACGGAAAACAGCCGCGCTGGACCTACAGCGCCGACCGTCCGAAAGGATAAACCAGTAAGCCGCTCTCCCAAAACGGAAGAGCGGCTTGGTTTTTTATCGGCTCATTTCGGAAGTTTTTCCCTGATGTGCATTTTTGAAGGCGTTTTTTCCGCTGTTTTAGTGAAAAAACGGCGCCTACTGGCGCATGTTTTTTGAAAATAATACTGTATACCTTTTGACAAAATTCGTTCGGTGGTGTATGGTTCATCAAAAGCGATATGCGATATATTTCTTGAGAAAAATCCAAATGAAAAAAGTGCCGCGGACGCGGCGGAAAGGCGGAGTGAAAAATGAATACGTGTGCCGATGCAGTTCTGCGCGATGTTGATCCTTTGATTGCTGACATTATTGTCGAGGAGTACCGCCGTCAGAGCGGTCAGATTGAGCTGATTGCCTCTGAGAACTTTACGTCCCGCGCCGTCATGGCTGCTATGGGCTCAGTTCTGACGAACAAGTACGCGGAAGGATATCCCGCTCATCGCTACTACGGCGGCTGCGAAGTCGTCGACAAGGCGGAAAACGTCGCGCGCGACCGCGCGAAGCAGCTGTTTGGATGCGACCACGTGAACGTTCAGCCGCACGCGGGAAGCCAGGCGAATATGGCGGTGTATTTCGCGTCAATCAAGCCGGGCGACACGGTGCTGGCGATGAGCCTGACGGAGGGCGGACACCTGACGCACGGGTCTGCCGTGAACTTTTCAGGCAAGCTGT
>JAXEJY010000235.1:0-6019 GCA_034101315.1 Pyramidobacter sp. | reverse complement strand
GATCGCGTTCTTCATCGCGCGCGCCGAAGAGGACCGCGGCCGCGCGGTAAACTGGGACCGGCTCATCGAAAACGGAATGTTCAGCTTCCTGCACAGAGTGCTGGTCACCGATATCAAACCGCCGATTTTTCACCGCCTCATGGCAGACCAGCGCCGTCAGCGCCAGCTGAACGACTGGGTGTTCGAGCGCCTCAAACCGCTGCTTTCGCCGCTTGCAGGCGGTCTGTGCGGCAGGTGTCAGACGTATCTGGCGACCGCTGCGGACAGCTTTGAGGACAGAATTCTCGACGCCGCCCACTACATCGCCACGCGCTGGGAGTTCGGATTCATCTACCACTGGGGCGCGCCGCTCTACGGCATAGAGAAAACCCGCGCCGAAATCATGGGCGAGATCGAAAAATACACCGACCTGGCGTTCGTCAGCGACATTCTGGCGGACAGCCCCGAAAAAGGATTCAGCGCCCTCGTTTCCCTCACGGGGCAGCTCCAGTTTCAAAAGCGCTGGGCGCAGATTCCGCGTCTTCCGGCGACGTCAGTGCTGGGACACTTGCTGATGGTTGCGCTCCTGAGCTGGCTCATATCGCTTGAGATCGGCGCCGGGCCGAGGCGGCGGCGCAACAACTTTTACGCCGGACTGTTTCACGATCTGCCCGAAGTCATGACGCGCGACATCATCTCCCCCGTCAAACGGTCGGTCAAAGGGCTTGAAGAGCTCATCAAACAGCTTGAACACGAAGCCGTCAGCGAGAATCTTCTTCCGCTCATGCCGCGCTCATGGCGCGCTGATCTTCTGTATCTTGTCATGGACGAATTTGAAAACAGAGTGCGCCCCGCCGGGGACGTCCGGTTGATACCGCGCGACTTGGACAAGCGCGAGTGCCGCGATGAAATGGATCCCGTCGACGGAAGAATTATTGAAATGTGCGACAAACTCTCAGCCTACATTGAGGCGCGGGAGTCAATCAGAATCGGCGTCAGCCCCGTTCAGCTGGAAGAAGCGTCAGAGCGCCTTTACGATGCTTTTGTCAGCCGTGTCAGCGCCGGATACAGAGCAAAAGAGCTTTTTGACTGCTTCAGACATCCTGAGGCAGACACAAAAACGTAAACGAGAGAAGGAGAGAACATCATGATTTACGCACACATCAGAGACGCGGAAAACTACGCTCATCTGGGCTCGGCATTTGCACGGGCGTTCAAAGACCTCGCAGACGGCGTTCCCGCCAATTTGCCCGTCGGAAAGCACCAAATCATCCCCGGCAAAATGTGGTATTCCGTCAGTGAACCGGCGACAAAGCCCGTGAGCGACGTGCCTTTTGAGGCGCACAACGAGTTCATCGACATTCAGATGACGCTGTCGGGAGAAGAGCTCATCGGCTGCGCGCCCCGCGCCGCGCTGACGCCTACATCTGACTATGACGCCGAGGAAGAAATTCAGTTCTTCTCCGGCGAAGGACTGCGGCTTGACTGCACCGGCGGAATGTTCGCCGTCTTTTTCCCGCAGGACGCTCATCAGCCCTGCACCGCCGTCGGCGAGCCGTCGCGCGTGCGCAAAGTCGTCGTCAAAATTCACGTTTCCCTGCTGGGGAAATAACGCGCAAAAAAAATGCGTGCAGACACAGCCTGTCGTTCAGCGCTGTGTCTGCACGCATTTTTTTATTTCGCTGCGCCAGAATCGGCACGGCAGATTTCGCCATATTAAAGAGTCACGTCGGGAAAACAAAACATTAAATTATTTTATTTTATCAACGCAAAAACAAATTATTTTTATCAAAAAGTTCTTAAGTTGATTCAATTCGTCAAATTTATGTACTGCATTCGATTTTTAAGCAGAGTTTGCTACGATATTACATATTGCAAATTAATATTTTTAATGTATAGTCTGAACAACAGACAACACTCTAAAATTTTATGATTATTTTATGCATTTATCATGAAAAATACAGGAAGGAGCCGCACGCACATGCTGGACGCACACGCGCCGATCGGCGTTATGGATGCCGGACTTGGAGGATTCACCGTCGTCAAGGAGCTTCAGAAGATTCTGCCGCACGAGGACATCATCTACTTCGGCGACGGCAAAAATCAGCCCTACGGCAACCGCACAGAAGAGGACATTCTGCACCTGACGCATCAGTGTCTGGACTTTTTGAAAAAGAACAATGTCAAAGCTGTCGCTGTCGCGTGCAACACAATCTCGACGCTCATCGACTCGTATCAGCCCGATTATGATTTTAAGATTTTCAGCATTGTTCAGGCGGGGGCTGCCGACGCGGTCAGCATGGGACTGAAAGAAGTCGGCGTCCTTTCCACAGTGTTCACCGCGAAAACAGGCTGCTACGCCGCGACCATTCACAAAAGCGCTCCCCAAATGCAGGTCTACGCGCAGGGCTGTCCGTGGCTGGCTCGAATCATTGAAGACGGCGACTTCAATCAGGAGCGAATTGACGCAGAGCTGAAGTCGACGCTCGGCAGTCTCGTCGCCGATCACCCGTCGCTGAACTCTCTGATTCTGGGCTGCACGCATTTCCCTCTTGTCGCGCCGAACATCTCGCGGCTGTATCCTCAGCTGACTCAGCTGATCAACCCGGCGGCGTCTCAGGCGCGCATGGTCATGGAGTACCTCAAATCAGAAAACGCCCTGAAATCTGACGGTGAAGGGTCGCTCCGCATTTTCACCACCAGCGACTGCGCCGTCTACCGCAGCATGGCGCAGCAGATGGAGTTCAAATCGGTCAAAAGCGTAGAGCTTGCCCCTGCGCCCGTTCCGCTTGGGTAGCAGCAGAGCAGGATTTTCTTGCTCTGATAAACGTTAGAGGAGGATGTTCATCATGAAAAACAAGGTTTTAGTTTGTGCAGCACTTGTCGTTGTGGTTGCTCTTGGTGCTTTTATGTTCCTCAAAAAATCGGGAACGCTTCCAGGAGATTCCGGCACAGCAGCAGGTTGGCCGCAGAGTAAAACAGTTCAGATTTACGTTCCTTTTGCCGCAGGCGGTAACTCTGACCTTTGCGCCAGAATCTTCGCAAAAACGCTTTCCAAAAAGACAGGAAGCAACTTTGTCGTCGTCAATCAGACTGAAGGCAACGGCGCTGTCTGCTACAACACCATCGCTGCAGCACCTAAAGACGGCAGCAGCATCGGATGGGTCACACCCAGCTGGTTCACAAGCTATTTTGCTGGAAGTCACGACCTGAAGCCCACAGAAAAGTTCAGCACTATCGCAGTCACGACAGCGATGACGTCCCAGTATCTCATTGTCCCCAAGAACTCGCCGTTCAATACTGTTAAAGACCTCGTGGATCACTGCAAGGCAAACCCCGGCAAACTGCTTTTCGGAATGCAGCTTGGCTCTGCCTCACACTACTATGCTGAAAACGCCCGTCAGAATCTTGATGTCAAATGGAACTACGTTGAAACTGGTTCCGGCGATGCGAAGCGAATTACCGCCATCATGGGCAATATCATTGAAGCGACCACAGTTAATGTAGTTTCTGCGCAGCAGTATCTCGAAGCCGGAGAGATTAAAGTTCTTGCAGCGCTCTATGCACCCCAGTCTGCACCTGAATCTCTTAAAAACGTTCCCACTTTAAAACAGGCTGGTTTTGAAGATATCACGGTCAAGAACTGCAATTTCCTCTACACAGCCAAACTCGACGATAAAGTCTGCGAGGCAATGTACAAGGTATTTGCTGATACGTTTAATGATCCCGATGTCCAGAAACAGCTGAAAGAAATGAATCAGGAACAGATTCTCTGCGCCAGCCGCGCTGATTCTGTCCAGGCTGTTGCAGATCTGTACAACAGCTACAGAAATATTGCTTCCGCGCTTGGCATTCTCGCGCCTGGAATGTAGTCTCCTTGACCAAGCCGACGGAATACCGTCGGCTTTATTTTTTCCTATTTCTATCCTAACGTGAGGAGTCATCATGAAATTTAATAAAAATACCGTTTTCAGCCTAGCGCTTATGGTGTTTGCCGGATTCGTTATTTTTCTTTCCCTAAACCTAAAATCGCTGTTTCTCGCTCAATCCGGCGACATAGGGCCCAAAGCATTCCCTATCGGAGCTTCCGTCGCGCTGGTTATCTGCGCTGCGGGTAAAATTCTTACAGACACAGCACACAACTCAAAGCCCTTTCTAAGCGCAGAGGGCTGGAAACGAGTGGTCGTCATGTTCTGCATTCTCGCGGCATATCTGATTGCTCTCGACTGGCTGGGCTACATTATTTCCACCCTGCTCTTTACGCCGCTGATGGTCGTGACAATGAAAGAAAACCAAAAACTTAACCCGCTGGCTCTGGGTCTTTTTTCTGTCGTGATAACGGCAGTGCTGTACGTTGTATTTCAGAGCATTATTATGGTCACGCTGCCAGTTGGCAGACTGTTTCTATAGGGGGGATTATTATGGACATGCTGCTCAGCGTTATCATGGCACTGCTGGAGCCGTTTAATCTCCTAGTGATTCTCGGCGGTGTTCTTATCGGTATTGTTTTCGGAGCTGTTCCAGGGCTTTCTGCGACAACAGGAATTGCCCTGATGCTTCCTGTTTCGTTTTCAATGTCCTCCACCACGGGGATTCTCTTCCTTGGATCCATTTACGTCGGAGGCATTTCAGGCGGTTTGATCAGCGCTATTCTGCTTGGGGTGCCGGGCACTCCTGCTTCTGTAGCTACGTGTTTTGACGGATACCCCATGGCAAAAAGCGGCAGGGCCTCTCGCGCCCTTGGCGTTGGAATTCTTTCTTCGTTTATCGGCACATTTTTCAGCATTGTTATTTCAATGCTCTCCTGCTCGCTTCTGGCGCATTATGCCGTAAAAATGGGGCCGTGGGAGTTTTTTTCGCTCTGCTTCTGCGCCATCGTTCTTGTCGTAACGATGTCAAAGGGAAACATGTTCAACGGACTGATTGCCGGCCTGCTGGGCGTTATTGTCTCAACAATCGGCATCGCTCCAATTGACGGTGCCAAACGCTTTACATTCGACATTCCCAACCTTTTCGGCGGAGTGAATCAGATAGGTCTCATTCTGGGTATATTTGCCGTAGCTACGCTGATTAAAAACTTTGCCAAAGGCGATACAAAAACTCCGGAAATTGACACAAACGTTATCAGCGGTTTCGGAATTCCAATTAAAGAGTTCTTCTCGCACTGGAAGCTCATCATCAAATCCTTTTTCATCGGTCTCTGGATTGGATTTCTTCCGGGACTCGGAGCGGGGCTTGCAAACCTCGTAGCCTACGCTCACGCCAAGACTGCATCGAAAAATCCGGAAAAGTTCGGGACTGGCAGCGATGAGGGCATTATTGCGTCTGAAACGTCAAATAACGCCGCTATCGGCGGCGCAATTATTCCTATGGTCGCGCTGGGCATTCCCGGAGATACTCCGACAGCAATGCTCATTGGCGGACTGATGATTCACGGAATCGATGCAGGACCGCTGCTGATGACAAATCACGCTGAGCTTGTTTATTGCTTCTTCGGCGTTCTGATGTTTGCGGCGCTTCTCGTTCTTGTGCTTCAGTTTTTCGGAATGAGAACATTTCCTCATATTCTGCGAACACCTGTATGCTATCTATACGCCGCAATACTCGCTGTCTGCGTTGTCGGTGCATATGCGGACTCGCGAACGCTGTTCAACTGCGGTCTGATGATTGTCATGGGCGGCGTGGGTATTCTGATGGCGGCTCATGACCTGCCGACGTCGCCCTTTATCCTAGGTTACATTCTGGGCCCAATGCTGGAAGAGAATCTCCGTAAGGGGCTGACGTACAGCAACGGCAGTTTTGAGTCGTTCCTCACGCGTCCAGTCAGCCTTGTTCTGCTCATCATTGCGTTCAGCAGTCTGGCATGGCCGTTTATCAATGATCGTCGCAAAGCGCGCCGGAAAATGGCTGGCAAGGAAACCGACGTCGAGAAAATGTCCCAGGTTTTTGACGTTTCGGAAGATTAGAATAGTATATAATAGAGCGTTACTGTACAACAGCTTTCTATTACACATACGACACTTTCTGAAGCTTTTTGAAA
>JAXEJY010000234.1:0-3063 GCA_034101315.1 Pyramidobacter sp. | reverse complement strand
GGCAGATATGCCTCAGACAGTCATAATCCTCTGTGCGGCGGTCTTGTGTGGCGCGCGAGTCAGATTGCCGTGGCGCTTGGAACGTGCAACGCCTCGATGGGGCGCATTGTCGCCGCGCCGACGGCAGGGAGCTGCGGAATTTTGCCGGGGCTTCTGTTCGCGTGGCAGGAAAACCGCGGGGGCAGCGAGGAGACGCTCCTCGACGGGCTGATTGTCGCCGCCGCCGTCGGGGACATTGTCGCGAAACGCGCGACGCTCGCCGGAGCTGCCGGCGGCTGTCAGGCGGAATGCGGGGTTGCCGCCGCGATGGGGGCGGCTGCTCTGTGCTGCATGGAAGGCGGATCGCCTGACGCGTGCGCTCACGCTGCCGCTCTGGCTTTGAAGTCAATCCTCGGACTTGCCTGCGATCCCGTTGCCGGACTTGTTGAGTCGCCGTGCGTCAAGCGCAACGGCAGTCTTGTCGCGCTCGGCGCGATTGCCGCCGATATGGCGCTTGCCGGAATTCGCTCTCTGATTCCGCCGGACGAAGTTGTCGACGCCATGGGCGACGTCGGTCGCGCTCTTCCTCCGTCGCTGCGCGAAACGGCGCGCGGCGGGTGCGCTGTGACGCCGACAGCCCGCGCTTTGACGGAGAAGCTGACGTCGGAGTACGTGAAAAAATAGCCGTTTTGCTCAGACTAAAATACATCCTTTTGCGGACTGTCCTCTGCCGGGCAGTCCGTTTTGTATTTTTCACGCGCCGGAGCGATATGTAACTAAGTTCACGTTGCCAAATGTATGCGGATGACGTACAATTTAGCACTAGATATTAAAACCTGTTTCTAATTCATTTTCAGACATTTCGAGGAAGTGATGAGTGATGAGCGGCATGACCCTCAAATCAATCTCCTGGCTGTTGCCTGATAAGATTGAAACGAATGAAGATCTGGTGCGCGAGTTCGGCATGTGGACTCCGAAGAAAATTTACAGCAAGACGGGCGTTCATCAGCGCCATATTGCCGAGGGCGCTCCGCTGTCCGAGTTTCTTGCGCAGACGGGCGAGAAGTTCTTCGCAGAGCATCCCGACATTTCGCGCGACAGTATTGACATGCTGATTGTGTGCACTGAGACGCGCGACTACATTCTGCCGGCGACGGCGTGCATCGTTCACGAGCGTTTGGGGCTGAAGAAAACGTGCGGCGCGTTTGACTACGATCTCGGCTGTTCCGGCTACGTGTACGGACTGGCAATTGCGCGCGGCTTTCTGTGCGGCGGGCTTGCCAAGCGTGTCCTGCTGATGACCGGCGACCTCGTGACGCGCTATATCAACGATCAGGACAAGTCGACGCGCACCATTTTCGGCGACGGATTCACGGCGACGCTTCTTGAAGCTACGGAGGAGGACAACGTTTCAGCGTTTGACCTCTGCACCGACGGCAGCGGCTCGCATACGCTGATTATCGAGGCGGGCGCGACGGCAATGCCGTATTCTGCAAAGACGTCCGAGGTCGAAGTGAACCGTTTCGGCAACGTGCGCTGCAAAGAAAACCTGTTCATGGACGGGCCGAAAGTCCTTGAGTTCGCCCTGACCGAGGAGCCGGCGTCAATTGAGCGCGTGCTGAGCCGAGCAGGCTGCACTCTCGACGACATTGACCTCGTCGTGTTTCACCAGGCGACGCGTCTCATGCTGGAACGTCTGCGCGACCATCTGGGAATTCCTGAGGACAAGTTTGTCATCGCGATGGAGGACAAGGGCAACACAGTCTCATCGACGATTCCGATTGCCCTTGGAGAATGCGCTGCGTCCGGCCGCCTGCGTCCCGGAATGAAAGTCCTCATCTCCGGCTTCGGCGTCGGCCTCTCGTGGGGCGCCGCCGTCCTCACGTGGAGCAATTAAAATTGACCTGCAAGCGCGCTCTGTGCGCGTCCAATCAGCCGTTTTCCTCTCTCGGAAAGCGGCTGATTTTTTCTATGCCGCACAATTTTTCATCAAAATGACTTGGAAACGTAAAAATAAACTTGACAAGTTTATTTCGTGGATTATAATTAACGACAGTTTATTTTTTGACGAACTCACGCGCTGAGCGTGCAGATATTTTTTTGAGAAGAGGTTTTTAATCATGGCTAAAAAAGGCAAAATTGTACTGGCATACAGCGGCGGTCTTGACACTTCTGTTTCCATTCCGTGGCTCATGGAGCGCGGTTATGACGTCGTGACGCTGACGGCGGACGTCGGACAGACAATCGACCTAGAAGCGACTCGCCAGAAAGCTCTGAAGACGGGCGCTGTTGCCGCCTACGTCATGGACCTGAAAAAAGTGCTGTGCGAGCAGTACATTTGGCCCACGCTCAAGGCGAACGCTATGTATCAGGGAACGTACCCCGTCAGCTCGTCGATTACGCGTCCTCTGATCGCTGAGCACCTCGCGGCAGTTGCCAGAGATGAGAACGCCGTCGCCGTCGCTCACGGCTGCACGGGCAAAGGACAGGATCAGGTTCGCTTTGAAGTTGCCATCAACGCTCTGAACCCCGACCTCGACGTCGTCGCCCCCGTCCGCGACTGGAGCTTTACCCGCGAAGCGGAAGTTGAGTACGCCAAAGACCACGGCATTGAAGTTCTCGCCACGAAAAAATCTCCTTACAGCATTGACGAAAGCCTCTGGGGACGCGCCATCGAGTGCGGCGTTCTTGAAGATCCCATGAACGAGTGCCCCGAGGATGCCTACACCATCACCGTGTCGCCCATGGCGGCTCCCGACGTTCCGACGTACGTGGAAATTACGTTTGAAAAGGGAATTCCCGTTGCGCTTGACGGCGTCAAGATGGGCGGCGTCGAACTCATCGAAAAGCTTCGCGAAGTGGCAGGCGCCAATGGAATCGGACGCATCGACATGATTGAAGACCGTCTCGTCGGCTTCAAGAGCCGCGAAGTTTACGAGTGCCCGGCGGCGATTACGCTGATTGCCGCGCACAGAGGACTGGAGACGATGACGCTCGACAAGACCGTCCTTGCCCAGAAGAAAGAGCTCGAAGTGAAGTTCGCCGAACTGACCTACACGGGCTACTGGTTCTCGCCGCTCAAAG
>JAXEJY010000233.1:0-7687 GCA_034101315.1 Pyramidobacter sp. | reverse complement strand
ATCTCCACGGTCTTTGCCTTCATCTTTCCGCGCAGAGTGCAGAGACGCGGCGTGTTCATCGCCTTGACCGGCATGAGGAGCGCCGGGAGAGGACATTCCACTTCTTCAGTCCCGTCTTCAACGGCGCGCGTGACGCGGACTAAATGATCGTTCAGCTCCGTAATTGAGCTGACATACGTCAGAGCAGGGAGTCCGAGGAGCTCTGCCACGGCAGGTCCGACCTGGCCGGTTTCGCCGTCTGTGGCGCGTTCGCCCGCGAAAATGAGGTCAAAAGGCCCCAATTTTTTTAGCGCGCCTGCCAGAGCGCGCGACGTCGCCAGCGTGTCAGAGCCGCCGAACTTTCGGTCGGACACAAGAGCGCCCGACGTGCACCCCATCGCAATGGCCTGAGCGATTGCCTTTTTGGCAAGAGGCGGCCCCATGGAGACGGCGACGGCGCTGACCTCGCCTTCGGGACGGCTCTCAACGATTCGGACAGCCGCCTCAACGGCGTGAAGGTCGAGCGGATTCAGCTCCGCTTCGACGCCGTCGCGAACCATTGTCCCTGTTTTCTCATCGATTTTCACGGTGTCCACGGCGGGCACCTGTTTAATCAAAACGGCAATGCGCAAACAAATTCCTCCTTAAAAGTCGAGTCTGCCGAGAGAGCAGATGCGCCAAAAATAATTTTCAGCGCTCAGCCATGCGGCATGATATTTCTTTACAGGCGTATTATACATTGTATTTTGTAGACATTGCATGTAAAACATGCCTCAGACTGTTTTATTGAACTTAAATTAACTATAAACAGTTTCTTGTGCATGTGAAACATGACACAGATTTGTTCTTTCACGCTGATACGGCGTATGTGCAAATAAAGCGACGGCGCTGAGACCGGACGGGAACGTTCTGTTTTTTCATTTGACAATTTTCTGTTCAAGGGTATTATTGTTGACAATTTGGTCCGTTTTTTCCTTGGCGGCTTTGTAGGAGGAATTATATGCTGGAAAACTGCGCTGAAGTCTTTCGGACGTATCTCGCTGCCGGCGGTCCGGTCATGTACGTTTTGGTTGCGTTGTCTGTCGCGGCTCTTGCCGTGTTCTTTGAGCGCCTGTTCTTCTACTGGCGCGCCGGCGAGAATCCTGTGCCGCTTGAGCGGTCTGTCTGCCAGGCGCTTGAGCGCGGCGACCTCGCGCAGGCTTTGCAGCGCTGCGCGGGGCGCGACACGTCTGTTAGGCGGCTCTTAAAATCGGGGCTTGAGCACTGGGATATCATCAACTGGGACTTGAACACCCTTCTGGAGCAGGAGATTCGGCGCGAAGTGTACCGATGGTCAAGCGGTCTTGGCGTCATCGCCCTTATCGTCCGCATGGCGCCGCTTTTGGGGCTCTTGGGGACGGTGACGGGCATGGTTGAGATATTTCGAAGCCTTCCGGGAGCGACAGAAGCGCCGATGGTCGCCCTGGCTTCAGGAATTTACAAAGCTCTGTACACGACTGTTGCGGGACTGTGCATTGCCATTCCGGCGCTGTTTCTGCACGGCTGGCTTCAGTCGCGCGTCGACAACATGGAAGAACAGCTGTCTCGCGCGGCTGATATGCTTTTGAGATACCATATGAGGGCTTCCCGTGCGCAGGATTAGACGTCAGAGCTCTGCGGAAATTGACCTGACGTCGCTCATCGACGTCCTGTTCATTCTCATCTTGTTCTTTGTCCTGTCGGCGTCTTTTGTGCAGGGAGCGCTTCCCGTCGATCTGCCTGACGGGCGCGGTTCGGCGCCCGACGCGCGGGCTATTGTCATCACAATGTCAGAGAGCGGGCTGAGATGGGCAGACGAGGACGTTCCGGAAGCGCTGATCATTGAACGCGCCCTGAACGTTCAGGATGAGAAGGGCGTTCTGATCCTCGCTGCGGCGCGCACGCTTCCGTACGGCGACGTGGCGGCGTTTCTTGACCGCATGAGAGCGGCGGGAGTTCATTCTGTCAGCCTTGCCCTGAAAGGCAGTGACTCAAAGCCATAAAAAAATCTCCCCCGAAGCGGGGGAGATTTTTTGCCGATTTCGCCGAGTTACTTGCTCGCGGGGCGGGTGATGTTGACTTTGGGCAGGTCGGGGAACGAGGGCGTCTGAGCGTTGACTCGCTCCATGACGGTGTCAGTGATGTCGAGCGCGGGAGCGCAGAACATGATCTGTGCGCGGTCGATGATCAGGTCAACATCGCTGTTCGCGTCTTTCCAGGCTTCGACGGCGTCGGCGATGATCTTGCGCACGACCATGTCGGCAGCCTGCTGTTCGACGTTCATCTGCTGCTGGAGCAGATTGCGCGCCTGAGCGATCGCGTTCTGAGCCTGAGGGCTGGCGACGGAGTCCTTGTACAGCTCAACAACGCTGTCGAGTCCTTTTTTCAGCGTTTCCTGCACGGCAGAAAGGTGCTCGCGCGCGGCGGCAGCCGGTTTTGACTCAGCGAAAATTCTTGCTGCGTTGACGACACAGATTTTCATGGAATATTCCTCCTTGAAACGGTAATTGGGATGCTGGATAAAAATTGTTCTGGCTGTATTATAAGGCACAGAGCATAAAAATGACAGAAAAAAACGCATAAAAGCGGCGCACGCGCGCCCTGTATGAAATGGGAAGAGAGCAATGGCATTAGTAAACCGTGATTCACTGTCCGTCTTTGTTGCGGCGTACCTGAGAGAACAGATTTTTTTGCGCAGAAGCTGCCGTCCCGGCGATTATATCCGCGAGATGGAGCTTTCGTCAGCGCTCGGGGTCAGCCGCGGTCCTGTGCGCGACGCGATCAAAAAGCTGGAGTCGGAGGGCGTCCTCGAAGCGTCGCCGTGGAAAGGCGCGCAGGTGGTGACCCTGACGGACGACGATCGTCAGGACATCGAAGAACTGTGCGCTCTGTTGGAAAAAAGACTAACGGATATCATCTCGAAAAAAGGGCTTTCCGCTGCGGCGCGGACAGAACTTGGCGCACTGGCTGAGGGCATGGGACAGTGCGCTGCGAGCTTTGACTCAGAAGAGGCGCGCGAACGCTTAGGAGAGAGTGAAGAGCGCTTCCACGACATCCTGTTTGAGACTGCGGCGCACCCGTGGACTGAAAAAGCGCTCCGCAAGGTCTATTCGCAGGTGCGTTTGGCTCGCTTAGGTATGAGCGAGCAGGACTCATGCGCTCAGACGGCGCGCGCGTGTGCTGAGCTGTTGGCTCAGCTTTGATTTTTCAGCGCAGGAGAACAGAACAAAACGGCAGCAGACACTCCGTGGTCTGCTGCCGTTTTGTCGTATGCAGGGGAATCAGCTAGCGATGATGACGGCGGCCTCCGGCTGGAATGAAGCGCGCGTTGCGAGCCCTCTGTCAGCCAGCACCGTTCCCGGAATGAAAGGAAGCGACATGCTCAGCGGCGCGGTGTTTTCCATGCCGTCAAGACGAGCCTGATAGTCAATGCGGTCGCCTTCAAACAGGCGGTTTTCGATAGTTATCGGCAGACTGTTCTCGCTGCTTTCCAGCTTGAGGTTCTCCGGACGCACGATCAGAAGCGCTTCAGCGCCGACAGTCGGCGGATTCTGCCGACCGAGGCGGGCGCGAACTGCGCAGCCAGCCGTTTCAAAGCAGCCGAAACCGTTTTCAGCCGAGACGAGACGCCCCGAAATGAGGTTTGCCTGACCGATAAAGTCTGCGACGAACGCCGTCGACGGATCGGCGTAAATGTCCATGGGCGTTCCGACCTGTTCAATGTGCCCGCGGTTCATGACCATGATTCTGTCGGACATCGTGAGGGCTTCTTTCTGGTCGTGCGTGACGTAGAGGCATGTCAGAGACAGCTCCTGCTGAATGCGGCGGATTTCTGACCGCATGTGGATTCTGAGCTTGGCGTCGAGGTTCGACAGCGGTTCGTCCATCAAAAGAAGTTTCGGGCGCAAAACGAGGACGCGCGCCAGAGCGACACGCTGCTGCTCGCCGCCGGAAAGCTGGTTCGGATAGCGGTCAACAGCTTTTTCAAGCCCGACCATTCCCAGCGCCTCGCGGACTTTTTTGGAAATATCAGACGGGTTTTCTTTGCGCACGCGCAGACCGTATGCAACGTTGTCAAAAATTTTCATGTGCGGAAACAGCGCGTAGTTCTGGAATACAAAACCGATATGGCGCTCATTGGCAGGCATCGATGTAATATCTCTGTCTTCCATCATGATTTTTCCCGACGTGGGAACTTCAAATCCCGCGATCATGCGCAGGGTTGTGGTTTTTCCGCAGCCCGACGGCCCCAGAAAAGTCAGAAATTCTCCCGGTGTGACGGAAAGGTTCACGTTGTCAACGGCGGTGAACGTCTCGCCGTCTTTGACGAAAGTTTTATTGACACTGCTGAGGCTGAGGGACACAGACATGGATAAAAACCTCCCGAAAATCTTCTGCGCGTCCTTCAGAAAACAGCGCGCCGTCTTTGAAGGACGCCATAAACCTAACTTTTAAAACCAGAAGAATTCTATCATTTTTTCTGCAAAAAAGCCATAAAAAAACAGAGAACGGCTTGGTTTGGCACAGCCGTTCTCTGCTCAGTTTATGTCCATTATCCCGCTGCGGGAGGTTCATATGTAATGGTCGTCCTGCGGTGCTTCTCCGGTCTGCTCCACTCTTCAGGACTCTCGACAGAGTCCTTTTCGATGAGAATGCTGCCGTCTTCCAAAACGCCCGTGACGCGGAAATCAGTGCGTTCATCGCCGCCTTGGAGCGTCTCAAAGAGATCAACAGCGCTGTCGTAGACGACGGCGTCAAGAGCATATCCAGTTTTTCCGCTCGGGCGCTTGAACTCGATGTTCATTTTTGTATACGCAAGGCGCCAGCTGTCAAGCCAGAAGAAGTTGCCGTCTGCCAGGCGGAGCGACTGAATGTGCTTCATGCCTGAGTCGCTGCGGTACAGGTCATAGATGTGCTCTGCGGGGCTGTCGGCATAGCCGTAGTCGACGAGAAGAACGCGCTCTTCCGGCGAGAACGAAACGCTGTATACCCGCGTCCCTTCTTCGAGCGGCGCGCGCGTCACAATGGCGCCGACGCTGTTGAAGATGTAGACAGCCGGTTCTTCGTCCTGAAGTTCGGCGTTCGTGTTTCTGTCAGCGATGAACCAATAGTACATGCCGTCAGAGCTGACCTTAATGTTCAGCTTTTTGCGCTGAGCGCCGGAGACCAGGAAAGCCTGCGGTTTTTCGCCTGTCTCAAGGGTAAAGAGATCCTTGGGCGTTTCCCAGCCCGGATATGCTTCCCACTCAGGATCCCAGCGGTACACCAGCTCGCCGAATACTTCTCCGTCGCCTTCATATCCGCCGAAGCCGGATGCCCAGTGAGCCGCGTCCTTGACATAATAGCGCGTCATGCGAATCAGTCCGCCCTGCACGCCGGTGACGTAATATTCATCCGTCAGGCTGTGTTTTTGAAGAGGCGTGAACGTTTGCGACGCGATGTTGAAAATTTCGGCCTGACTGTAGCCTTTGGAGGCTTCGTCAGGCATGTTCCGCTTTTTCTGCGCCTCGCTGTAGACGGTGCAGATAAATCGGTCCTCATCGAGCCAGAACGGTCCCATGCTCCACACAACGGACTCAGGTGTTGACGCAAGGCGTTTCAGGGCGGGGAAGCTGTAGGCGTCCCATGAAGCGTATTCGCCGTTCAGGTTTGAGATCAAAAGCCGCGTCCCGTGAGGAGAAACGATGACGCGCGTTTCCTCGGCTGTTTGGGCGTTAATGCTGACCGTTTTGATGAATTCTCCTGTTCCGGAGAAAAAAGCAATCGCCGGTTTGCGAACGTGCGGCGGCATCAGCTTTGCGAAATATCCGCCCGGTTCAAACGGATCTCCGATTGCGATGAGCTCAGCGTCGGGCATCGCTTTTTTTGTGCGTCCTGAAATCTGATAGACAACAGCCTCTGAGATGTCGCAGACGTAGCGCACGGGCGCGGCAAGCGTGGCGCCTGTCAGAAGCACTGCCGCCGCTGCTGCTGCCAGGCAGCGCATCGTATTTTTAAGTGTCATAGCGCGTTCCTCCCATGAGTGTTGGGTTCATATACGCCGCGCCGGGTACGCAAGTATCCGGCGCGGCGTGATAAAGTGCCAGCTCTTACAGTCCTGTCACTTTCATGACGAGCGATTCAACGTTTTTGCTGTTGTAGGGGAAGTCCTGAGTGCAGGTGATCAGCACAGTGTTGTCGTCAATTCTGTTCATCGTGCTGGGCCAGCAGTACTTCAGCCCCAGAAGCTGTTTGAGGTCGACGTTCGTGATGAATGCGCCCTTTTTGTCGTAGATGTGCAGGCGGCGCATGTTGCCGTCAAGAAGAGCATATCCGTACTTGCAGGGGATGATCGACTGAACGCTGCCGATGTTGCGGATTCTCTTGGGATCCTTGCCGTCGTACTTCTCAAGGAACGCAAAAATCTCTTTTCCGTTTTTGTCAATGAGCCCCCAGAAGCCCTGCCCTTTCAGCTTGTGGCTGAGTCCTGAGACGAAATAGCTTCCGTCGGCGTTCAGTTTAAGGTATGCGAGAGAGGAGAACGAAGTGCTCTCAGCGCCTTTAGCGAACGAGGGGTTTTTCAGGACTTCGTTGAACGCTTTTTCGCCGGCAGCGGCTCTTTTCAGGTCAGTGCGCGTCAGGGGCGCATTGGTGCTGCCGGTGTAGCGCAGCCCCCATTCTCCTGACGGATGGACGCTTACAGCGCCTCTGCTGGAGTTTTCGCGAGCTGTGTGGACTGTGCCATTGGGCTCAATGATGTAGAGGTTGGTCTCCGAGGTGCTGCTCGCGTAGAGCCAGCCCTTTTCGTCCATGGACAGCGATGACAATTTACGTCCCAGGCTGACTGTCCCTTTGCCCTCAAATGCCTTGGGGTCGCGGACGAGGAAATTGCCTTCAAGCACAAAGCAGTCAATATTACCGCCCTGATGGAGCACGTACAGACGCCCGTCGCGCCACACGGCTCCGCCGATGTCAAAGACGTCTGAGTCGATGACGTCGGCAAACTCCACAAGCGATGCGTTCAGCGTGATGCCGTTTTCGCTGAACGGCGCAGGGGTCACTTCTTCAAGCAGGACTGCTCCCGCAGTTGAAGCAGAAATGACTGCAAATGCGGCAGAGAGCGCGAGGATTTTTTTGATTTTCATGATAGAGCCTCCTTAAAAAGAATCGTGAGATGCGCAGTCGGCAAAAGGTGATTTTGACTTTCTGCGCGCGGACGAAATCGAATCGATGAGCTGGAGCTGCCGCTTACTTTTCGTAAATCAGCGTGACGACGGGGCTTCTGCGAACTGTAAGTTTGCCGTCTTTCAGTTCGAAGGGAAGGTTGGCAAGAGGTCCCTTGATCAGCTCAATGGTGGTCTTGGCGCCGTCTTTCGTGCAGAGACCGGCTGCCGCGCCGTTTGTCTTGACCAGTCCGTTGGCGAGAATCTCAATGACCACATTGTGGTTGGAGAAGTAGTGGGTTGCTTTTGCAGCGTCCATCGGCTGATCGCGAAGCATTGCGCCAGTGAGTTTCCAAGTTTCCGTAGCTGCGCCCTGAGCGGCATCAGGAGCGGCACTGCTCTTGACATAAGTGACTTTCGTCCCGTCCTGAGCGGTCATTTCCACGACGTTATTGTTGAAGCTCAGCGCGCCGAAAGGAGCAAGCGACACAGCGCTGCTGTCTGCCTTCCATGCTCCCTTGATTGTGAGGACGCCGCCAGCGCCGAAA
>JAXEJY010000232.1:0-6710 GCA_034101315.1 Pyramidobacter sp. | reverse complement strand
TTCCCCAGCCGTTTTTCGTCGGGTAGCAGCTCGCCGTTTTCGTCCCGCGCATCGGACATTGATCTGAACTTGCACATGCGAAACGGCGCTCCGTTTTTGCCGGCGCGCTCCTGCCGGAAAATGACAGGGCTTCCCAGCTTTGCCCGAACCGCGATTGCCAGAATGAGAAGTATCGGGCTGAGCGCAGCAAGCGCGGCGGACGCCAGCAGGACGTCCTGCGGAACTTTAATGTACTTTTCGTAAAAACTCTGTCTGTGCGCCATCGTCAACCGCTCATGCAAAACAGGAGTGCACAATTTCTATGATGATGTCCTGCTGCTCGGGCGTCATTGAAAGGTCGCTCGGCAGACACAGACCGCGCTCGAAGATGTCCTCTCCGGCTTCGCGGGAGGGGGGAACGGAATGCGCGCGCGCGATGAACTCGTGCATGCGGAATACCGGCTGCATGTGCATGGGTTTCCAAATAGGACGTCCCTCAGCGTTGAACTTCGCGAGCGTCTCCAAAATCTCTGTCGGACAGCTTTTCCCAGGCTCTTTGACGTACAGAGCGCGCGCGTCATCTCTGACCTGCCGGCACATATGCGATTGGTCGACAGTCAGAGCTGACAGCCAGTAGTTGGGCTCAGTTCCCCTTGTGATGGGGCACATCTGAACGGGCAGGTCTTTAAAGCCGTCTCTGTAGCGCTCATAGACGGCTTTTTTCCCCGCGATATGCTCTTCAAGATGGGCGTACTGACCTCGAATGACGCCGGCGATGACGTTGCTCATGCGGTAGTTGTAGCCGGCTTCTTCGTGCTGATACCACGGCGCGGTTTCTCTCGACTGAGTTGACCACTTGCGAACCGCGTTTGCCGTCTCTGTGTCGTCCGTCAGAAAGCAGCCCCCTGAAGAGCCGGTGATAATTTTGTTCCCGTTGTAGCTGACAGCAGAGTAGTCGCCGAACGAACCGCACTGCCGTCCGTCAATTGTCGCCCCCATGGCCTCAGCGGCGTCCTCGATGAGCAGCGCGCCGCGGCGAACGCAGATTTCTTTTATGAGATCCATTCTGCCGGGGAATCCGTACAGCTCGGCAGAGACGACGAGCTTGACGTCGGGGTGCAGCTCAAAAGCCCGCTCAAGCGCTGCGGGATCCATATTCCACGATTCCGCTTCAGTGCCAATCAGCACGGGAATTCCGCCCTCATACGTCACGGGGTTGATCGTGGCGGCGAACGTCATGTCGGAGCAGAACACTTTTTTGCCCTCCAAAGCGCCTCGGGAGACAGAAGGTTTTCCGTACAGCGTTTCACCTGCGTGCCGGACGGCGAGGTGCAGCGCGGCAGTACAGCTGGACAGGGCGACGGCGTGTTTTTTTTCTGCTTTTTCTGCGGCGATGCGCTCCACTTCATTGATGTTTGCGCCGACAGTGCTCATCCAGTTTGTCTCATACGCCTCTGCGATGTATTTCATCTCTTCACCGTGCATTTTCGGCGCGGCGAGCCAGATTTTATTCTTAAATGGAGCTCTGCTCATGACCATCCCCGCTTTCTTCTGCCTGCTCCGCATGAAATGCGCTCCGTCATGTTTGGGCAGGCTTTTGCACAAATTATAGCGCATTGCGGGCGAACATGACAGATGAGGCGATTTTGCCGCGGCAAAAAAACAGGGAGTATTCCGCCGGAGTTCAACTCGGCGGAATACCCCCTGAATGCTTATCAGCAGATTGGGTCGGTGCGCTGTTTATCCCTGGTGCTGATCTCTTTTCGCGCAGGCTTCGGCGACAACGTTGTGGATGGTTGCGCTGTCAACGTGGTAGGGCAGAGTGATGTGATACTTGCCGGGATACTTAGCGTTGACTTCGCGGCTGACCTCTTCTGCGTGGGCACAGCGCGCCCATGCGCGGCGGGCGACACCGCTGAGGACGTCCCACATCATGGCTGATTTGATGATCTCGTCGGTTTCAGGGCGTCCGTCAAGGAGAAGTCCGAATCCGCCGTTGATGCACTTGCCGATTCCGACGCCGCCGCCGTTGTGCAGCGTGCACAGCGTCATGCCGCGCGCCGCGTTTCCGGCAAACGTGTTTGTCGCCATGTCGGCGCAGATGTTGCTGCCGTCTTTGATGTTTGAGGTCTCGCGGTAGGGGCTGTCCGTACCGGATACGTCGTGGTGGTCGCGTCCCAGCATGACGGGGCCGATTTTGCCCTCGCGCACAAGCTCATTGAAGCGCAGAGCGATCTTTGTGCGTCCTTCGGCGTCCTGATACAGGATGCGGCACTGAGTTCCGACGACCATTTTGTTCTTTTCGGCGTCGCGGATCCACACCCAGTTGTCATAGTCCTGACCGCGGCGGTTGGGATCGATGCACTCCATTGCCGCCTGGTCGGTGGCGCGGAGATCTTCGGGCTTGCCGCTCAGGCAGCACCAGCGGAACGGTCCGTATCCGTAGTCGAACAGGACGGGACCCATGATATCTTCAACGTAGCTGGGCCAGATGAACCCTTCGTAGGTGTCTTTGCCGTTCTTGCAGATTTCGGTGACGCCGGCGTCGAAAATGGCGCGCATGAAGCTGTTGCCGTAGTCGAAGAAGTAGGAACCCTTCGCGGTGAGCGCTTTAATTGCCTGATAGTGGCGGCGCAGACCGGCGTCGACGTGACGGCGGAACTCTTCAGGATCTTCGTGGAGCATTTTTGTGCGCTCTTCGAATGAAAGATCAACGGGGCAGTAGCCGCCTTCATACGCGGCGTGGCACGATGTCTGGTCAGAAAGAAGGGGGATGAAAATGTCGTGCTCGACGGCGTATTCAAGGAGCGTAACGACGTTGCCGTGATAGGCGATTGAAAGAGGACGCTTTTCGTCCATGGCTTTGCGCGCCATCGCGTAGGCTTCTTCAGCGCTGTCGGTGACCTCTGTGACCCAGCCCTGATCGTGGCGCGTTTTAATGCGCGACATGTCGACTTCAGCGATGATTCCGACGCCGCCGGCGATTTCAATGGCTTTGGGCTGAGCGCCACTCATGCCGCCGAGGCCAGACGTGACGAAAAGCATTCCGGCAAGGTTGTCGCGCTCGCCGACGCCGAATTTGAGGCGTGCCGCGTTCAGAACGGTGTTGAACGTTCCGTGAACGATTCCCTGAGGCCCGATGTACATCCAGCCGCCGGCGGTCATCTGACCGTAGTTGCTGACGCCGAGCTGCATAGCGCGATGCCAGTCTTTCAGGTTGTCAAACAGGCCGACGAGAAGTCCGTTCGTCAGGATGACGCGGGGGGCGTCGGGACGGGACGCAAAGAGTCCGATGGGATGTCCGCTTTCGAGGACGAGCGTCGTGTCGTCGGTCAGCTCGCGCAGATATTTCTGAATCAGGCGGTACTGAAGCCAGTTCTGGCAGACCTGCCCCGTCTCGCCGTAGGTGACGAGCTCGTAAGGATAGAGGACGGTTTCAAAGTCGAGGTTGTTGTCCATCATGACCTGAAGGGCTTTGCCGGCAAGGCATTTTCCTTCATACGTCTCAATGGGACGTCCCCAGATACGGCCCTCGGGACGGAAGCGATAGGCATACATGCGTCCGCGGGTTCTGAGTTCTTCCATGAATTCGGGGATGAGCTGCTCATGATATTTTTCGGGAACATAGCGCAGAGCGTTCTGGAGCGCGAGTTCCGTCTCTGAGGCCGAAAGCGTCCAGCCACGGTCAGGAGCGCGGCGTTTTGTTTCGTCAAACTTGGGATATTCCGGAAGTTCATCGTCGAGCTTAATCGTCATTGCCAGTCCGTTGAGTATGTTGTCCTGCATGTGTGTCACTCTCCCTGTGATGTTCTGTCCAGCCGCGCCTCATCCGCATGGATCGGACGCGGCTTCGTGAAAAACTTTTGCCTGTTACGCCAGAGCTTCTTCCAGCCGCGCAGAAATTTCGGCGAACGCCTTTTCAGTCGCTTCGAGCAGAGCGTTCATTTTCGCGCGGGTTTCTTCGACATACTGAGTGTCTTTAATGCTCATCAGATTGATGCGGACGTTGTAGGCTGCCGAAACGGCGGCGGCGCGGGCGAACTGTCCGGCAGTTCCGGCATCGGTTACGGCGTTCGTGTTGCCCTTTGTCGCGGCGACGACTGCCATCTGAGCTGCCTCGGCGCAGAGCGTCAGCGTTCGCATGGGGACTTCTACAGTGACTTTTGCCGCAGCCTGCATGGCGTCGCGGCGGACCTGCTTCTGCTCGTCAGTCTCCTTGGGGAGTTTGAGCGCCGCCATAAAGCCGTTGAACGACTCCGTGTCGTCCTCCATCAGCTTGAGCAGCGCGGCGACGAGCTCTTTGCCGCGGGCGCGGAGGGCATCCATGTCCTCCTGAGCGTCTTTGTATTTTTCGCGTCCTGACGTCAGCTCTCCGACCATCGACGCCAGTCCGGCAGCAAGCGCAGCGCCGAGCGCCGCAATGCTGCCGCCACCCGGAGCAGGCGAAGAGGACGCCAGTTCTTCAGTAAAAGCTGTGACGGTCATTTCAGAAAGTCTCATGTGTTTTCTCCTTGCAAGTGGTCTTAATCGAAACTCAAAGGCGCTGTCAGCTTACAAAAACGCCGCGCTTGTATACTTCCATGACGGGATTGACGCCGGCGTGATATGCCAGCACAGCAGGCGAATCTCCGTCGAGCAGGAGGAAATCTGCCTGCTTGCCGACTTCAAGACTGCCGACTTTATCCTGAAGCCCGACTGACCATGCGGCGTTCAGCGTGCAGCCGACAAGGGCTTCGCTGACGGTCATTCCCATGTTCATGACGGCGAGACCGAAAACGAACGGCATCGATTCGCAGAAGCACGAGCCCGGGTTGCAGTCAGACGCCAGCGCCACGGGGACGCCCAGTTCGATCATCTTGCGCGCGGGCGCGTAGGGCTTGCGCAGGCTGTATGCCGTCGCGGGAAGCACGTCAGCGATGACTGACGCCGCTGCCATCGCGCGCAGATTGCTCTCGCTGGCGGCGAGAAGATGTTCTGCTGACACTGTGCGCAGCTGCGCTGCCAGCCCTGCGCCGCCCGTGTCGTCGACTTCATCGGCGTGAATCCGCAGCTTCATTCCGAGGTCGCGCGCTGCAAGAAGGATACGGCGACTCTGCTCGATGGTGTACACTCCCGTTTCGCAGAAAACGTCGCAGCAGTCCGCTATTCCCTGAGCTTTGACGGCGGGGAGCATTTCGTTGACGATGATGTCGACGAAGGCGTCGGGATTTGACTTGTATTCAGTGGGGACGGCGTGAGCGCCCATAAACGTCGGAACGATGTCCAGAGGGGTCTCTTCGCCTATTCGCTTGATGACGCGCAGCATCTTGAGCTCTTCTTCAGTGCACAGACCGTAGCCGCTCTTGATCTCCATCGTGGTCGTGCCGTGGCTGAGCGCTGAAAGAACATTGTCAAGCGTCGTTTCGTACAGCTCTTCTTCAGTTGCCTCTTTGACGGCGCGGACTGATGAAAGAATGCCGCCGCCGGCGTTCAGAATCTCTAGATACGTTTTTCCCTCAAGGCGCATCCCGAACTCTTTTTCGCGCCGAGCCGCAAAGCAGATGTGCGTGTGCGGATCGACAAAGCCGGGAATCATGCAGGCGCCTTCGCAGTCAACTTCTTCGTCGATCTGACTGTCAAGCGCGTCAGCAGCTTTCATGACTTCGTCATCGTCGCCGACAGCTTTAATGATGCCGTCAATGACGAGAAGACTGCCGTTCTCCCATGTCTTTGTGCGTCCCTGCTCCGCGCCGGCGCTGGGGCGCGAACCGCACAGGGGCGTCGTAATTGCCGCGCCGCGGTAGAGTGAGCCGCTCATGGCTACCGGCTCGATTCTTCCTGCATCAGGTCAAGCAGCTTCAGCTCAAGAACCTGCTCGTTCTTGAAGTCGTCGATCTGCATGTAGTATGCGGCGCTGTCAAGCATGGCGCCGGCGGGAATCATTCCGTAGACTTCGGTTCCGTTGACGGTGACGCCCCAGCGGGCGGCTTCCATGCGGATGAACTCAAGCACGCGGTACATGGCAGTCTGCTCATAGTCAACGAGGTTCATTGAAACCTGAACCATGCCCTTTTCAGCGAGGTCGACGCCCATGCCCTTGACCGTGGCAAATCCGCCGTTGGAGGCGCGGACGCGCTTGCCGATGATTTTTGCGATTTCAACGTTTGTCGTGTTCAGGTTGACGTTGAACGCGACGAGGAATTTGCGCGCGCCGATAACCGTTCCGCCGGCAGTGGGGTGGAGCGATGTCTTCTCGCCCACGTCAGGCTGGCGCGAGGGATCCGTTTTTACGAGCTCTTTCAGCGCTTCATACTGTCCCTTGCGCACCTGTTCAAGGCGCGTGCGGTCAGGGCGCACAGACGACGCTTCATAGTAGAAAACCGGAACGCCAAGCTCTTTGTTGAAGCGCTCAGCAAAGTCGTGCGACAGCTTGACGCACTCTTCCATTGTGATGCCCTTAATCGGCGTGAAAGGAATGACGTCGATAGCTCCCATGCGCGGATGCGCGCCCTGATGGTGATTCAGATCGATGTTGGCGACGGCAACTTTTGAGGCTTCCATCAGCGCGTCGCAGATGGGGCCGGGCTCGCCGCAGAGGCTGACGACAAGACGGTTGTGATCTTCGTCCGCGCGGTAGTCGAACAGATAGCAGCCCTTTGTCTCCTTAAAAGGCTTTACGATCGCTTCAATGACGTCCTTGCGGCGTCCTTCGCTGAAGTTCGGCACACACTCGATGAGAACTGACATGGTAA
>JAXEJY010000231.1:0-5895 GCA_034101315.1 Pyramidobacter sp. | reverse complement strand
CGTCAAGAGTTATGCGCAAAATTGTTTGCAGACTCTCTGGCTGAATGAGGTCAGCCGGCAATGGAGGCTTCCTGGCAGACTGCCTCTAAATGCTTCATGTTCATGTACTTCTTGTTACCCCACTGGCTGCCAGCCACATGGCGCAGTCGGGCGCAGACCAGCATGAGGGCAGAGTTCCCATCCGGGAAGGTTCCTACTACTCGGGTGCGGCGGCGGATCTCCCGGTTGAGACGCTCAATGACATTGTTGGTGCAGATTCGAGTCCAGTGTTCGTAGGGAAAATCGCAGTAAGTCAAAGTTTCCTCAACACTGTTCTCCACCTTCTTAGCCGCCTCTTTCAGCTTCATCGCCTTCAGATCGGCAACCACGGCTTTCGCCTTTTCACGGGCAGCTTTCTTGCTCTCTTGTGCGTGGATTGCCTTGAGCATCTTGGACACCAGCTTCACCTTGGAACGGGGAACAACTGAGAATATGTTGCGGTAAAAATGGACGGTGCAGCGCTGGTATTTGGCCTCCGGAAATACTTCTCCTACGGCCTCCAGCATCCCAAGGCACTTGTCTCCCACAATGAGCTTCACGCCGTTCAGCCCACGGTCACGAAGCCACTGAAAGAAATTCACCCAGCTGGACTTGTCTTCTTTCATGCCCTCGGCAGCCCCCAGAACCTCGCGATATCCGTCCTCATTCACCGCTATTGCAATCAGAATCGCAACATTTTCGTACTCTCCGCCCCAGTTCCGCCGCAGGTAGATACCGTCCACATATACATAAGGATACTTGCCGCCTTGCAGCGGGCGGTTTCGCCAATCCTCAATGCGGACATAAGCTTTCTTATTCAGTGCACTAATGGTGGAGGGCGAGACTTTGCTGCCCCACAGGGCCTCCGTAATGTCCTCTACTCTCCGGACGGAAACACCGGCAAGGTACATTTCGATGAGTGCTTCCTCCACGCTGCTCTCGCGGCGACGGTATCGCTCAATAATAGCAGTCTCAAAAGACACGCCCTTAAGCCGCGGCACATGCAGCGTGACGTTCCCGGAAGTCGTGGTGAGGTTTCGATCATAGTGACCGCTGCGGTAGCCCTTACGTGCTTCATTGCGCTCGTAGCGGGCAGCCTGCGTCAGCTTCTCTGCCTCGGCTTCCAGCAGTTCGTTCAAGGTTTCTTCCACGCTGCCGCGAACCAATTCCTTGAGATGACCCTTGATTACTTCTTCATTAAACTGTACAATTTTCTCGGACATGGTTTGCTTTCTCCTTTCAGAATGGTGTCGAGCAACTTCATTCTACCAGAGAGCTGCAAACTATGTCTTTTTTTATGACTTTTTAATTTTGCGCAACTTATTGTACCTTATCGATTTATATCTGCTTCTGGTCACTGCGTTCTGGGGGGCATCGTATTATTTAACCGACGTCAGTCTGACCGATTTGCCGCCGATGTGCCTCAATGCGTTTCGTTTTCTTTCCGCGTTTATCATGCTGGGAATCATGTTTCACAAAACGATGCGCGCATTGAATCGCGAAACCATCCGATACAGCTTCTGGGTCGGGCTTGCGCTGGCGGCGACGTACATTTTTTACGGATACGGAATTTCGCGCACGTCGTTGTCAAATGCCGCCTTTATATGCGCGATATCAGTTGCGTTCACGCCCCTTTTCTCGTATTTGTTTGAACGGGCAAAGCCGACGAAGAAAATTGTGTTCTGCATCCTCCTGTGCGTGGTTGGCGTTGGATTTCTGACGCTGGGAGACGACCTGCGCCCTGCCGTTGGGGACATCATCTGTTTAGGCGCTCCTGTCTGCTATGCGCTCGACATCGCCATCACGGACAAAGCAGTTCGCCGCAGCGACGTTGACCCTTTGGGACTCGGCGTGTGCCAGCTGGGCGTCGTCGGAGCGATCACCCTGACGATGTCGCTGATTTTGGAGCAGCCTCATCTGCCGACAACGCCTGCCACATGGGCTTCCTCGCTGTTTTTGGGGTTCTTCTGTTCTGGCGCGGCGTTTGTCATACAGGCTGTTCAGCAAAAGCACACGACGGCGAATCACGTCGGGCTGATCTTCACAATGGAGCCGGTGTTTGCGACGGTAATCGCATTCTTCTTTGCCGGTGAGGTGATCACAACGCGCAGCTATTTCGGTATGGCGCTCATGCTTATCAGTCTGATTTTTATGGAGATTGACTGGCCGGCGAAGCAAAAAGAAGAGAATGCGGCGTAAGCCATTTTCGCAGTATTACCGCTGCGCGGTAAAAGCACAGCCAGCGCGTCGGTGCAAAAAAACAAAATCAAGACCTACGTCAAGCAGCCTTTTCGGCTGCTTTTTTGTTGCTGTAAAACACAGAAGGCGTCTTTGTAAAATATTGAGCATAAAATTAACGTAAATAAAATAGATATTCAATGCATACGCGCGCAAATGACGATATACTTATCGTGTTGAGTGAAAGTGATAACAATCACATTTTCAGCAAAAAGTAAAAAACTAAAAGGAGCGATTATCATGTGGGAAAAGAGCATATCCATCAACGAAGTGAAAGAGATTCGTTCCAGAACAACAGCATATCTCGGTGTCGGCGCAATTGATAAAGTTAAAGACATCTGTGCAGATCTGAAGTCAAAGGGAATCAGCAAGGTTCTCGTCGTCACGGGGCGCGGCTCGTACAAAGCGACAGGCGCGTGGGACAAAGTGACTGAGGCGTTCAGCGCCAACGGTATCGACTACGTGCTGTACGACAAAGTGACGCCCAACCCCACGGTTGACGCCATCGACGAAGCAGTAAAGCTGGGCAGAGACCTGGGCGCCAGCGCGGTGTTCGGAATCGGCGGAGGCAGTCCCATCGACACCGCCAAGAGCGCGGCAATCCTTCTTTCCTATCTTGAGCAGGACGCGCGCGCCCTCTACGAGTACCGTTTTACGCCCGTCAAAGCAGTTCCTGTCATCGCCATCAACCTGACGCACGGCACAGGAACAGAAGTTGACCGCTTTGCCGTCGCCACAATCGAAGAGAAAAACTTTAAACCGGCGATCGCCTATGACTGCATTTACCCGCTGTACGCCATCGACGATCCCGCGCTCATGACCGGACTGAAAGCAGACCAGACCCGCTACGTTTCCATCGACGCCGTCAACCACGTCGTTGAAGCGGCGACGACGAAGATCTTCTCAAGTCCCTACACCGTCCTCCTGGCAGAGGAGACCGTCCGCCTGGTCGACACCTATCTGCCCCGCGCCGTTGCTGACCCGAACGACCTTGAGGCGCGCTACTGCCTTCTGTACGCGTCCATGATCGCCGGCATCGCGTTTGACAACGGAATGCTTCACCTGACGCACGGCTTGGAGCATCCTCTGTCGGGCATGAAACCGGAGCTGACCCACGGTCTCGGACTGGCGATGATCCTGCCGTCTGTTGTCGAAGCGTGCTGGCCCGCCGCGTCAGAAGTCCTGATTGACGTCCTCAAGCCCATGCTTCCCGAAGACCTCACGGCATGCCCCTGCAACGCCTCCAAGGCTGCCGATGCCGTCGAAAAATGGCTCTTCAAGATGGGCGTCACTCAGAAACTTGCCGACGTCGGATTCACCGAAGCCGACGTTGAAAAACTCGTTCGCCTGACGCGCGAAACCCCCTCGCTCGGCGGACTGCTCGACATCGCTCCCGTCACCGCGTCGAACGAAGTCGTCGCGAAAATCTACAGAGATTCTCTGAAGCCCCGCAGTTAAACGCTTTTAAGCAATTCTCTCCCGTACACAGGCAGCCCTCAGCCAATAATTTTTCGGCTGAGGGCTGCCTGTTTGTTAAATAATCTCTCGCGGTGGTGAAAAAGCGGCGAGGAATACGAAAGGGCTTTATAGAACCTCTTAAGAGTTTTACATCTTCGGGGCTATGAAAGTGGGAAATAGCCCCTGTTTTTGCCGGCAACGCGGTGAAAACAGGGGCTGTTTCTCTTAGCGGTTTTTATGCGTAGCTTGAAAAAGCGCGGGATCGATCCCAAGTTCGCACTTTTTTCATGAACGGAGTTCCTCTGTATGATAAAGTCATCGTGCCGGTTCGCAAACGGCAGGCTGCAATGCGCGGCGCCGCTCATTATCAAAGCACCGGGGGCTTTTGGCTGTAAACTCTGAGCGGCCCTTGAGCCCGAAAACATAAAATTCCCTCATGAAATCGCGCACAGTGTCAAAATTCTTGATAAGGTTGCTGTATCCCATGCGTTTTTCCTTGAATAAACTATTGTTCAGAGCGCCTTGCGAGTCCTGGAACTTTTCCGGCAAGCTCTGCCAGAGAGCGGCGTGTGTGTCCGCAAAAGCCCGTGACGCTTGGCGCGGCAAGCAGCGATGTCAGAATTGATTCTTCGACCGACTCGATGACTGCGCGGAAAAACAGATTGGCGTGGGCGTCGCTGACGGCGCGCAGGGAAAGTTCGCCGCGCGCCGCGCTGGGGATTCTCTGCGCTGTGGAAAACGCGACAGCGATCTCTCCGCTGCCGTTGCCGATGATTGAGCCCGTGCGCGTTATTCCCGTCGAGGCGCGGCGGCAGAGGCGCTTCAGCTGGCGCGATGTCATCGGCGCGTCCGTTGCGAGAATGACGATGCACGAGCCCTGTTCTTTCAGCGTTTCAGGCGGCGCAATTTTGACGGCAGCTTCGCCTGTTCTGTGCCCGTCGACGCGCAAGTCTGCCATTTCGCCGAAGTTCGTCAGAATCAGCGCGCCGACAGTCCAGCGCGCGCCGTCTGCCTCCACAACGCGCGACGATGATCCGATTCCGCCCTTGAACTGGTAGCAGCTCATTCCGCGCCCTGCGCCGACTGCCCCCAGTTCAAAAGACGCGGCGGCGCTGTCAAGCGCCATGGTGACCATGTGCGGCGTCACGCTCATGGCGCGGATGTCGTTGAGAAATCCGTCGTTGCATTCGCAGACAACCGGGTTAACCGTTCCCGCTGCTCCGCCGATTGATGGCTCGCGGTCAAGCATCCAGCTGCACAGCCCCCGCCATGCGTCGCCGACGCTCAGCGTATTCGTCAGGATAATCGGCGTCTCCAGCGTGCCGAGCTCGTCCACCTGGATTAAGCCGGCAGTCTTGCCGAAGCCGTTGATGACGTGCGACGCGGCGATCAGCTTGTCGCAGAACAGACTGCCGCCACTCGGGACGACCGCTGTGACGCCTGTCTGAACGTCTCCGTCGGAAAGCGTCGAATGTCCGACTTTGACACCGGCGACGTCTGCTATTGTGTTGAGCGGGCCGCAGGGCAGAACTCCGATCGATATTCCGAATGAGCGCAAAACGGCGTTGGGCGCGTGCATGATGATGTCCTCCAAATTTTGTGGTGTCAATCTGCTCTGCTGAAGCAGAACTTTTCACCATTATACATCAGCGCCGAACCGAAAATTCCGCGCGGAAAAAATTCGCGTGAACGCTTGATTCTGCTTGAATGAATGTGTATTATTATAAAAACGCGCAGCGTTTTCGCGCGTGCTTTTTGAAAGGAGACGAGACGTTCCAGATGGATCAAAGTTCTGACAGTATCCCTTTATCTTCTGTTCAATTTTATCCGACGGACTGAGCCCGGCTCCGAATCCTTTTCGCGCCGCGCTCGTTCTGCGCAGGACGCGAGAGGAGTAATGCCCATTGTCATATTTGGAAGAACAGGTTCTTCACGAGGTTGAAGACCTTATTCAGCAAAAGCGCTACCGCGAAGCAAAAGAGGCTCTGTCGAGCATGGAGCCGATTGACATCGCTGAAGGTCTGGAGGCTCTGCCCCCCGCGCGGCTTGTGCTGTACTTCCGCCTGCTTCCCAAGGATTTGGCGATTGAAGTCTTTGAGCTTCTTGATATTGAAGTTCAGGAGTGCTTTGTCAATCACGCCTCTGACGGCGAAGTTGCGGAAATTATCGAGGAAATGTCAG
>JAXEJY010000230.1:0-11174 GCA_034101315.1 Pyramidobacter sp. | reverse complement strand
GTCGCACCTCAGAATCGGCATGCTGCGTCTTGAGCGCATCGCGAAGGACAGAATGACGACCGTGGCCGATCTGTCAAAGACCATGGCGCGCGACCTGATCAACGTCCGCCCCATTTCTGCGGCTCTGCGCGAGTTCTTCAGCTCCGGTCAGCTTTCACAGTATATGGATCAGAATAACCCTCTTTCTGAGCTGACGCATCGCCGCCGCCTGTCGGCTCTTGGTCCCGGCGGACTCAGCCGCGAACGCGCCGGATTCGAAGCCCGCGACGTTCACTATACGCACTACGGCCGTATTTGCCCCATTGAAACGCCCGAAGGTCCGAACATCGGTCTTGTTACGTCTCTGGCGACGTACGCGATGGTTAACGAGTACGGATTTCTGATTACGCCGCGCCGCCCTGTGAAAAACGGCGTTGTCTCCAGCAGTACGGAAGACGTCGTATGGCTTGCGGCAGACGAAGAGGACTTCTACTATGTCGGACGAGCCAACACCCCCTTT
Organism: Pyramidobacter sp.; assembly: GCA_034101315.1. Lineage (GTDB taxonomy): Bacteria > Synergistota > Synergistia > Synergistales > Dethiosulfovibrionaceae > Pyramidobacter. The sequence continues at coordinate 10,675 of JAXEJY010000230.1, read as the reverse complement.
GACCCTGAAACGGGCCGCCTGACAGAGCCGATGGTTTACGCCCGCTACAAGGGAATCATCGTTGAAGTTCCGCCTGAACGGGTTGACTTCCTCGATGTCGCTTCAAAACAGGTCGTGTCAGCTTCTGCAGCTCTTATTCCTTTCCTTGAGCACGATGACGCTAACCGCGCTCTGATGGGATCGAACATGCAGCGTCAGGCTGTTCCTCTGCTTCTGCCGGAAGCGCCGCGCGTCGGCACGGGAATAGAGGAGCGCGTCGCGCGGGATTCAGGCTGCTGCATTATGTCTGATTGCGACGGCCGCGTCACCTATGTGGACTCCAATCAGATTGAAATTACCGATTCAAACGGCGGACGCCATCTGCACAAAATGGATAAGTTTATGCGCTCTAACCAGGGCACAATTATCCATCAGCGCCCCAAAGTCTCCTTGGGCGATACAGTGCAGAAAGGCGACCTTCTCGCGGACGGACAGTCTGTTGACAACGGCGAGCTGGCGCTTGGCAGAAACGTCCTTATCGCTTTTGTGCCGTGGGAAGGCTATAACTATGAAGACGCTATTCTTCTGAGTGAGCGTCTTGTCAAAGAAGACTTCTATTCTTCAATTCACATTGAAGAGTACGAGCACGACGCGCGCGACACAAAACTCGGACCGGAAGAGATCACCCGCGACATTCCCAACGTCGGTGAGGACGCTCTGCGCAACCTTGATGAGGACGGCATCGTCCGCATCGGAGCTGAGGTCAACCCCGGCGATATCCTCGTCGGTAAAGTTACGCCGAAGGGCGAGGCGGATCACAGCCCCGAAGAGAAACTTCTGCGCGCCATTTTCGGCGAAAAAGCCGGTGAAGTCCGCGATACATCCCTGCGCGTCCCTCACGGAACCCGCGGAAAAGTCGTCGCCATCAAACGTCTTACGAAGGAAGAGAACGCAGAGTCTCTCGGCGCCGGCGTCAACGAAGTGATTAAGGTCTACGTCGCTCAGCTGCGCAAAATAACGGTCGGCGACAAGATGTCGGGACGTCACGGAAACAAGGGCGTCGTCTCCCGCATTCTTCCCGTAGAGGATATGCCGTACCTTCCTGACGGCACCCCGATGGACGTTTGCCTCAACCCTCTGGGCGTTCCCAGCCGAATGAACTTAGGGCAGGTTCTTGAAGTCATCCTTGGATTCGTTGCGCTGCACAACGACAGTTTCGTCGCGACCCCCGTCTTTGAGGGCGCAACAGAAGAAGAGATTTACGGACTGCTGAAAGACCTTGGCGACAACGATCCCGACCTCAAAGACCGTCTCTCTTCCGGCGGCACAATCCGCCTTCGCGACGGGCGCACGGGAGATCTCATGCAGTATCCCAGCACAGTCGGCGTGATGTACATGCTCAAGCTGAACCACCTTGTTGACGATAAACTGCATGCCCGTTCTGTCGGCCCGTACAGCCTGATAACGCAGCAGCCTCTGGGCGGAAAGGCGCAGTTCGGCGGTCAGCGCTTTGGAGAAATGGAAGTTTGGGCCCTTCAGGGATACGGAGCTGCTCATGTCCTTCAGGAAATGCTGACAGTGAAGTCGGACGATATCCGCGGCCGACTGAAAACGTACGAAAAGATCATCAAGGGACAGAACCTTACGAAGCCCGGCGTCCCAGAGAGCTTTAAGGTCCTCGTCAAGGAACTTGAAGGTCTTGGTCTGACTGTTGAAATCGACTACAGCGACGGAACCTCCGGCCCGCTTCTCATCGAAGATGAGGATGACGGTCCGCGCCGTCCTTCAGAGATTGATGCCATTACCGCTAAAGATATGATGATTGATGCGAATATCTCCAGCAGCGCTGGCGAACAAAAGCCCGGCGCATTTTCTGACGGAGAGAACTCTGATTCTGACGCTTTGAGCGAGACGTACTCTGATGATATCAGCGATGAAGACTTTGACCCGGACGATGTGATTGAGTCGGTAGATGACAGCATGGCTGATTTTGACAGCAGTCTTTTAGATGAAATTGGAATTGATGAAAAGCTTGACAGCGATGAAAAGGGGGTTGAATAGTCATGGCGACTCGTGAAATTGTCGGCGTTCGTGTGCGCCTTGCAAGTCCTGAGCAGATCAGGGCTCTTTCCCATGGCGAAGTCAAAAAACCTGAGACGATAAACTACCGCACGCTGCGTTCTGAGCGCGATGGTCTGTTCTGTGAACGCATTTTCGGACCTCAGAAGAGTTATGAATGTGCGTGCGGAAAATATAAAAAGAGCGGCCCCAAATTCAAGGGCGTCATCTGCGACCGCTGCGGCGTGGAAGTGACAGACAACCGCGTCCGCCGCGAGCGCATGGGGCATATTGAGCTCGCAGCCCCCGTCGTTCATATCTGGTATCTCCGCGGCATTCCGAGCCGCCTGAGCCTGCTCCTCGGCACGGCGACAAAGATGCTTGAGAAGGTCATCTATTTTGCGCCTGTGCGCAAGAGAGAAGCTGCATATAAAGTTGTTGCAGAAGGAAAACTCCCTGAACTTGCCCCGAAAGATTCTGTTATTTCAGAATCAGAAATGCGGGTTCATATGCACTATGACCCCAGATTCAAGGCTGAAGAGGCGTATAAGATTCTGACTGTCGATGAAGTTCCCGTCTCCGTAGGGGACTTTATCCCCGGCACACAGTACAGCCGTCTGCGCGCTGAATACGGCGATGATACTTTTGCTGCCGAGCCGGCATATCTGGTTACATCTGTTTCCGGCGCTGACGACATTGAAGCCGGCAGCGTTATTGCAGAGTCCAAGCTGAACCGCCTTCGCGAAGAGGGCGTCCAGATTGAAGCAGAGCCCAGCCGCACGGGAACGCAGGAAAACTACGTTGTCACGTCTGTTACACGCATGCCTTACGCAAAAGGCGCTGTCCTTTCCGCGACTGAGCACGCAAAATTCCAGGAGAATTATCCTCATCGCTTCACCGCCCAGCTTGAGAGCGTTGTCGTTGAAGATCCCTGCTATCTTGTTATCGACGAGGGCGAGTCGCCGTTTACTGATTCTGATATCATCCTTGACAGAGAGCAGTATCTCTGCAGCAGTTATGACAAGAAGTTCAAAGCCGGAATCGGCGCGGAAGGCGTTCGTGAAAAGCTGATGAGCATGGATATTCCTCATCTCGTTCAGGCGCTCCGCGAAGAGCTGACTGAAACCACAGGACAAAAACGCCGCAAAATCGTTAAGCGCCTTCAGGTCGTTGAAGATTTCCGCAAAGGCGACTGCAAACCCGAATCCATGGTTCTTGAAGTTCTCCCCGTCATTCCGCCCGACCTTCGCCCTATGGTCCAGCTTGACGGCGGCCGTTTTGCCACGTCAGACCTGAACGATCTCTACCGCCGCGTGATTAACCGCAACAACCGCCTGAGCAAACTTAAAGAACTTCGTGCTCCGGAGATCATCGTCCGCAACGAAAAGAGAATGCTTCAGGAGTCTGTCGACGCGCTTATCGACAACGGCCGTATGGGCAAAGCAGTCATGGGTGCCGGCAACAGACCTCTTAAAAGCCTTACCGACCTGCTCCGCGGCAAAAAAGGACGTTTCCGTCAGAACCTTCTGGGCAAGCGCGTTGACTACTCGGGACGTTCTGTTATTGCCATCGGACCGTTCCTCCGCCTGTATCAGTGCGGTCTGCCCAAACAGATGGCTCTGGAACTGTTCAAGCCGTTTGTCATTCAGAAAATGGTCGAAGTCGGAATTGCCACGAACGTCAAGAACGGAAAGCGTTTGATTGAGCGCGGAAATGAAGCGATTTGGGGAATCCTTGAGGAGATCATCAAGGATCATCCCGTCATGCTCAACCGCGCCCCGACGCTTCACCGACTTGGAATCCAGGCCTTTGAACCGGTTCTGATGGAAGGCAAGGCAATTCGTCTTCATCCTATGGCGTGCACTGCGTTCAACGCCGACTTTGACGGCGACCAGATGGCAGTACACGTTCCTCTTTCCATTGAAGCTCAGACAGAAGCCCGCATGCTGATGCTCGCGGCGAACAACCTTCTCTCTCCTGCCAGCGGAAAGCCCATCGTGTCACCTACCCAGGACATCCTACTCGGCATCTATCACATCACCAACATGATTGAGGGCATGCCCGGCGAGGGAATGTACTTCAACGACATGCAGGACGTCATGACAGCGCTTGATCACGGCGTTGCCCATGTCAATGCCCGCGTGTACCTGCGCTGGAATCCCGAATGGAAACCCCTTACCGACAAGGGAATTCAGGATAAAGACTTCCTGAGCCCTGACAGGAAATGGCTGATCACGACGCCCGGACGCGCTCTGTTCAACCTCCATCTGCCCGAACGTCTGCGTTACGTCAACATTCAGCTGGGCAAAAAAGACCTCAGCGTCATGCTGGACAGCGCATTCGACCACGTTTCCCGCACAGAAATGGTCGATATGCTTGACTCAATCAAGAATCTCGGATATCACTGGGCGTGCATCAGCGGGCTCAGCTTCCAGATGCAGGCCATCGTTATCCCGCCGGAGAAGCAGCAAGTTGTCGAAGAATCTCTGTCCGTTGACGGCGAAATCCGCGGCCAGTACGAAATGGGCATTCTGACAGAGGACGAATACCTGCGCCAGAAAGAAGAACTGTGGTCTGACGCCGCGCGCAAGATCGGCGATGCCATCATGGATCACATGGGAAGCGACAACCCCATCAGAATGATGGTTGACTCAGGCGCACGAGGCAGCCGCGGTCAGCTTGCTCAGATGGCGGGTATCCGCGGTCTGATGGCTGACCCCACCGGACGCATCATCGACTATCCCATCACCACAAACTTCCGCGAGGGCATGAACATGCTTGAGTATTTCATCTCAACGCACGGTGCCCGAAAAGGTCTTGCCGACACCGCTCTGCGAACGGCAAAGTCCGGATACCTGACCCGCCGCCTTGTCGATGTCGCGCAGGATATCATCGTTTTGGAAGACGACTGCCATACGAGAAAAGGCATCAAAATTGAGCCGATGAAGAGTGACGGCAAAGTTGTCATTCCGCTGAGCGAACGCATTTCAGGCAGAACCTCTCTTGAGGATATTGACGATCCTGTCACCGGCGAGCGCATCATTTCCGTTGACGGTCTTATCAACCCCGAGACGGCAAAGCGAATTGAAAAGGTGCGCGAGCATATTTGGGTTCGCAGCCCTCTGAGCTGCGAATCTCCGTACGGAATTTGCCAGAAGTGCTACGGCGTTGATCTTTCCACGCGTCAGCTTGTCAACATCGGCGAGGCTGTTGGCGTCGTCGCGGCTCAGTCAATCGGCGAGCCTGGCACGCAGCTCACCATGAGAACGTTCCACACCGGCGGCGTCCGCATCTCCGGTGAAGACATTACACAGGGTCTTCCTCGAATTGAACAGCTGTTCGAAGCGCGCCGTCCCAAAAAGGTCGCCTATCTCTCCGGCATCAACGGCAAAGTTGCGGAGATCCGCGAGCTTGAGGGAAAGCGCAAAGTCATCCTTGAGGGAACCACTCCAGAAAGCGATACCGTTCAGAAGCTCACCTACAGCATTCCGGCGTCCCAGAACCTGCTCGTCGAAGAAGGGCAGGAAGTTCGCGCTGATACCCGTCTGACAGACGGATACCTTGATCCTCAGCAGCTTCTCGAGGTTGAAGGGCAGGAAGCCGTTCAGAAATACCTTGTGGACAGCATTCAGGAAGTCTATCGTTCTCAGGGTGTTTCTATCAACAACAAGCACATTGAAGTCATTCTGCGCAAAGTCGCCCCGATTAACCGCCTGCGCGTTATCGATGAAGGCGACACCTCACTTGTCGCCGGCGATCTTGTATGGGCTGCCGCTGTTGAAAAGGAAACGGCAGAGCTTCAGGAAGAAAACGTCCGCAACATCGACGAGGCAATCCGTTGCTACACCGGCAAGACGTTTAAGTACATTGTCGGCGGGCACAGAAAGCTGAACGTTTCCGAGGCGAAAGATACGGTTGCCGATGAAAAGTTTATCTGCGATCTCCTCGAACCCGGTCAGCCTGTGACGGAAATACACTTTGCCGACGCAGAGGGCAGCCTTCAGGTTATCGTCGGAGAAGCGTCCTTCCGCAATGAAATGAAGGGCTTCCAGCTTGTGGATGAGTACATCTCCGCCAGCGGAAAAGTCATTCCTGCCGGTGAAGATCTGACGATGCAGCAGCTTGCTATCATCACCTCAGACGAGCCGCGCCCCGTTCTCTTCCGTGACATTGAAACCCTGCGCAAGTTCTCTGACGTTGCCTATCTTGCGGCTGACATCTCAGCTGATGGCGAGAAAATTGCGTCATCTGACGAAGTTCTCAGCGGCGAAGTTATCGGAAAAATTGCATCCGCGCCCGTTCCTTCAATTAAAATTTGGAAAAATGTTGAGCGCGTCACTGTTGAAGATGCGTTCCAGGAGCGTTTGCTCAACCGTATCTGGGGGAAACCCGTTAAAGTAGCGCTTGACGCAGACGGCAACCTTATTGCCGACGTAGCCTTTGTTGACGGAAGCGCTATCCGTGCCATTGTAGAGGGAACGATTCAGGGGATTACCTTTGAAAACAGCGCCGATGAGCCTCTCTCGCGCGAAAAGGAGCTTTCAAGCGTCATCGAAAGTGTTGCTGCCGGAAAGGTTAACCTTGAACCCATCTGCGATGCCTCCGGCGCTGTTGTCGTTCCGGCAGGAGCTGTGTTCCGCACTGCGGAGATTGAAGCCGCTGCTTCCTGCGGCGTCAAGCAGCTTGTTCTCCGTCCTGCGGCTGCCCAGGGGGAGAAGATCTCTGTCATACGGCGAGTCTCATTCGTGCGCAAGCAGCGCGTCAGCCCTGTGTGCAAGAAATTTATCCATGGAATTACAAAGGCCGCTCTTGCAACAGAGAGCTTCTTGAGCGCCGCGTCGTTCCAGCAGACTGCGCAGATTCTTGCCGGCGCAGCAGTGAGAAGCCAAGTTGACCACCTGATGGGACTGAAAGAAAACGTCATCATCGGACATCTCATCCCTGCGGGAACGGGCATTGAACGATTCCAGCAGATCAACGTTTCCGATACAATTCAAAATACCGAAAGCGCTGAACCGGAGAGCGCAGGCTTGTCCGAGCCAAGGGGCGATGATTCTGCCGCGCAGCCGCAGAATCAGGAAGCATAAGACGCATAAGCCGTACAACATATTCAACAGACTTTTTGCGTCAATCCGAATTTTCTTACCTGACAAGGTGAATTTTTAGAGAAAAATTATCATTTGTTTTACACGAATCGGGGCGTGCTAAAAGCTTGACATTAGCGCGCCCCGTTGTTATTATTCCTTAGTGTCTTTCGTGCGGAGGGTGAACTGTGTCTTGTTTTCGAGAGCCCTGACCTAAAAAGAAAAAGTGGTTTAGTCTGCCGCTCATTGAGCTGAGTATGGCCTGTGAAGGCGATTGCTTTCGAGCAAGCCGATTTTTCCTCCACGCGACAGAGGCGTGTCAGACAGATAACTGGACCGGCAAAACTGAAGAACGGAAGGCTGCCGGGAGGATTGGTCCCCTCGGTTGAAGCTAAAATAAAATTTTTCAGAAAAAGGAGGAAACAGCGTGCCAACAATTAACCAGCTTGTGCGCAAGGGTCGTACCCAGCCGACGTACAAATCCGACTCTCCCGCACTGCAGAACTGCCCTGTTCGCCGCGGCGTCTGCACTCGAGTCTATACCGTAACCCCCAAGAAGCCGAACTCGGCTCTTCGTAAGGTGGCCCGTGTCCGTCTTACCAACGGACTCGAAGTGACGTCCTACATCCCGGGTGAAGGTCACAACCTTCAGGAACACTCAGTCGTGCTTGTTCGCGGCGGTCGCGTTAAGGACCTTCCCGGTGTCAGATATCACATTGTTCGCGGTAGTCTCGACTGCGGTGGCGTTGCCGATCGCAAGCGCAGTCGTTCCAAGTACGGCGCCCGCCGTCCCAAGAAGTAAGTTTAAGGAGGGAATTTCATGCCGCGAAAAGGGCATGTCAGAAGACGCGAAACCCTTGGCGATGCCAACTATGGCAGCAAGGTGATCACGAAATTTATCAATACGCTTATGCTTGAGGGCAAAAAGAGCACTGCTGAGGCTATTATGTACGGAGCGCTTGAGCAGGCTTCTGAAAAGCTGAAAGCTGAGCCCATGGCTGTCTTTGAGAAAGCTATGGAAAACGTTAAGCCCCTCGTCGAAGTTCGTTCCCGCCGCGTTGGCGGTGCAACGTATCAGGTTCCCGTTGAGGTTGCGCCTGCGCGCGCTCAGGCTCTGGCTATCCGCTGGATCATCAGCTACGCTCGCAGCAAGAAGGGTATCCCCATGGCAGAGCGTCTTGCCCGCGAACTGATGGATGCCTACAACAACGAGGGCAGCGCCGTTAAGAAGCGCGAAGACACTCACAAGATGGCAGAAGCCAACAGAGCTTTTGCTCACTATCGCTGGTAATCAGTGATAGTCACGGGTGATTTTTATGCTCAGTAATGACCTCAGTTTAATTCGCAATATCGGTATTGCCGCTCACATCGACGCTGGTAAGACGACCACGTCGGAGCGCATTCTGTTTTACACCGGCGTAAACTACAAGGTTGGTGAAGTTCACGACGGCGCTGCCACCATGGACTGGATGGCGCAGGAGCGCGAGCGCGGCATCACCATCACGTCCGCTGCTATTACGTGCAAGTGGAAAGATTGCTGGATCAACCTTATTGACACGCCCGGCCACGTGGACTTCACGGTCGAAGTCGAACGCTCAATGCGCGTCCTTGACGGAGCAGTTTCTGTCTTTTGCGCCGTCGGCGGAGTCGAGCCTCAGTCTGAGACTGTCTGGCGTCAGGCTGACAAGTACAGAGTTCCCCGCGTGGCATTCATCAATAAGATGGATCGCGTCGGTGCCAACTTCCTGAACGTTGTCGAGCAGATCCATGACCGCCTTGGCGCCCGTGCCGTTCCGGTGGTTCTTCCCATCGGCTCTGAAGATTCATTTGCCGGCGTCGTCGACCTGATTCAGATGAAAGCGCTCGTCTATATGGATGAGCTTGGTTCTCACCCTGAAACTCGCGAGATCCCAGAGGACATGGTCGAGGAAGCTCAGCTTTACCGCGAGCACCTCATTGAGTCGCTTGGCGATGTTGACGAGCATATTATGGAGCTCTATCTTGACGGCAAAGAGCCCACGATCGAAGAGATTAAAGCTGCCATTCGCCGTCAGACGATCGCTCTGAAGTTCGTGCCCTGCTTCTGCGGAAGCGCATTTAAGAACAAAGGCGTTCAGCCTGTTCTTGACGCTGTCATTGACTACCTGCCCAGCCCGCTGGATCTTCCTCCCGTCGAGGGAACTGATCCCGACGATGCAGAGAAGATAGTTGAACGTCACGCAGACGTCAAAGAGCCTTTTGCCGCTCTCGCCTTTAAGGTCGCTGTTGACCCCTTCGTCGGACGCCTTACATTCTGCCGTATCTACTCAGGAACCCTTCGCACCGGCGACACGGTTTACAATCCTGCAAGCCGCAAGCGCGAGCGCATCGGCCGTATTCTTCTGATGCACTCGAACAAGCGTTCCGACATCGAAGACGCCGGCGCCGGCATGATCGTCGCTCTCCCCAGTCTTAAAGCGACCCGCACGGGCGACACGCTCTGCGATGAAAAAGCACCCGTCGTCCTTGAGAGTCTGACGTTCCCCGATCCCGTTATCACGCTGTCCGTTGAACCCGCTTCCACAGCTGACAAGGATAAGCTGACCAAGGGGCTGATTGCTCTGGCTGAAGAAGACCCGACGTTCGTCGTCAAGAACGACGAAGAAACCGGTCAGACGACGATTTCCGGCATGGGCGAGCTTCACCTCGACATCCTTGTTGACCGTCTGCGCCGCGAGTTCGGCGTTAACGTTGCGGTCGGACGTCCTCAGGTTGCTTACCGCGAAGCCGTCTTCCAGAGAGTTGAAAACGTCCAGGGCAAATTTGTCCGTCAGAGCGGCGGTCACGGCCAGTACGGCGACGTTGTCATCAACATGGAGCCTCTTCCCGAAGGCGAATCCGGCTTTGTATTTGAAGACAAAATCACCGGCGGAGTAATCCCCCGCGAATTCATTCCTGCGTGCCAGAAGGGCTTTGAAGAAGCAACCGGCAGCGGTGTGCTCGGCGGATATCCTGTTATCGGCGTGAAGGTCGAGCTTGTTTACGGAAGCTATCACGATGTTGACAGCTCTGAAATGGCGTTCAAGATCGCTGCTTCAATGGCGTTCAAAGAGGCCATGAAGAGGGCAAAGCCCGCTTTGATGGAACCCATTATGTCCGTCGAAGTCGTCACTCCGGAAGATTACGTCGGAGATGTCATGGGCGACCTTTCATCCAGACGCGGACGCGTCGAGGGCATGGACATCCGCGCCAACGCCCGCGCCATTAAGGCATTTGTTCCGCTCGGAGAAATGTTCGGTTATGCAACCGACCTCAGAAGCAGAACATCCGGACGCGCTAACTACACGATGCAGTTCGACCACTACGAGCCGGTTCCGGCGAGCGTGGCTGAAACCATCCTTAAGAAGTAAACGATACCTCCAGGGAGGAAAACAGCAATGGCAAAAGAGAAATTTGAGCGTTCCAAACCCCATCTTAACATTGGTACAATCGGTCATATCGACCACGGCAAGACGACGCTGACCGCAGCCATTTCCTCAACGCTGGCCAAAGCCGGCTACGCCGAGGAAACCCGC
>JAXEJY010000229.1:0-3504 GCA_034101315.1 Pyramidobacter sp. | reverse complement strand
TCAGACCGCAGAGCCGGAGCGGGGACAGCACGCCGAGCTCTTCAAGAGCTTTCATGCCGGGTCTGCCTGAAGCGTCGTCCGAGGCGTTTGTCCCGTCGGCGACGGCGGAGTATCCGTCGGCGCGGGCGCGTTCTACAAGGGCGCTGAACATCTTCTTTTTGCAGTGATAACAGCGGTCTGCCGGATTGGCGGCGATGGCAGGATCAGACAGGACGTCCGCCTCAAGCACGGTGACGGACGCGCCGACCTGAGACGCCAGCGCCAGAGCGTCTTCCAGCTCAAAACGCGGCTGAAACGCCGAGTGTAAATAGTACGCCTGCACCTGCGCCTTGGCGGCAATCGCGGCGTACAGCAGATACGACGAATCGACTCCGCCGGAAAACGCTAGGGCGATGCGCGGATGTCGGGCGAAAAAATCTGATAATGTCATACAAATCATTCCTTTGCCGGGCGTGTTTAAAAACAAAGGCATACGGATTCCCATCGATCGGAATCCGTATATCTTCAAAGTATACATGCGTGTGTGGTGTGCTCTGTTCGGTTCTGACGCGCTTCAGCGCGTGCTCATCGGGTTCGTCCCGCATTTGCAGAATTCTACAGGAGCGGCGGGCGTTCGTCAAGACAGGCGGCGTTTTTGAAAGCGTTCGTTTTCAACAGAGCGCCGAATTGTTAAGGCTGCCGCCCTGTTCCCATACACAAAGCCCCCGTGAGGGGGCTTTGTGTGTGACGCTTTGTCCATGAAAAACACTCAGTTTTCTTACAGCTCCCAGCGGAACGTGGCGTTGAGGCTGTAGTCCGTTTCGTTCTCGGAGAACAGGCCGTTGACTCCAAGTCCGACGGAGAAGTTGTTCTTTTTGCCTGTCACGCCAAGCCCGACGCTGAACGCGTCGTCGTCGGCGATCTGGACTCCCAGATTCGAGCTGCGCGTGCCGACTCCGGCGAAGCGGACGTTCTGTTCAAGATCGGTGTCGCCCGCGGCGCGGATGTAGCTCAGTTCTGCCGTGGGCTTCAGACGCCAGCCGTTCTGAGTGGTGTAGTTTGACCAGTCGAACTTGAGTCCCAGAGAGAAGTTCCACAGGTTCATGTCGGCGCTGTCGACGTGGAACAGTGTGCTGTTGCCCCCCCAGATGTCGTATGCATCCTGACTGTAGCGCGTGAAGCGCACTCCGGCAAACGGACGCAGGGCGAAGTGGTCGGTTTTCTTGAGGGTGTACAGGGCGCGTGTGCCGACGGAGAACGTCGTCGCGTCAACGCCGTCTGCCGTCAAGGCGCCGACGGCAGACCGGGTGTTGAGGTCAGCTTTGTTCTTGCCAAGGCTGATGTCGCCGGTCAGCTGCCATGCGCCGAAATCCCAGTCGGCGTACAGCATTCCGCCGAAGTACTTTCCGTCGCCCGAGGCGTGGCTGAACACGTCGCTGCCGTCGATGTCGCTCTTGCCGACGTGAAGCGCAATACCCGCGCGGCCGCGTTCGTGGTGTTTATCCCAGCCGACGACGACGCCGTAGTTCTTCGACTCCCAGCCGCCCCTCAGGAATGAACCGGCAGACATGCCCGACACGTCGCTTCTGGAGTAGTAGGGCGTTGCCCAGACACTGCTTCTCTTCAGAGGATCGGGCTTCTCGTCAAAGTGCGCGGCAAGCGCTTTTTCTGCCTGCTTCATGCCGCTCAATGCAGGGCCAGAAGCGATTGAGCCGAAGCTCGCGGCGCTCTCAATAAGAGCCGCTCTGTCAGCGCCTGTTCCCGTAAACTCGCGGCTGAAGAGCGCGTTGACAAAATCCGACGCCGCTGTTGTGCCTGTCGTTCCTGAGCCCATAAGGCTGTCGACCATCGTCGTGTAGCGTCCGAGCTCTGAGCCGAGTGTCAACAAGCTGTCCGCCCCGATCACGACGGACAGCTTGCCGCCGGCGATGACAGAGCTGTCGATATGCAGGAGGACGTTGTCGATATACAGTCCAGCGTCTTCCGCCTCTTCCTTTGACGCGTAGGTGTACGTCTCGTTATCGACGGGGACGCCGCTGATGAACATTCCGCCTGTAAAGCCGCTCAGCAGGGTGTACGAGTCGCCGCCCGGCGTGTTGGCAAGGTAGATAGAAATGTCGTTTTCCGCCTTAAAGACGCTGCCGTCGGGAGCCATCAGGGCAGGAGAGCCGCCCAGGTTGCCGACGTTGAGCACAATGGCTGAGTTATCGGCGATGTAGAACGTCGAATCGTCATACGTGGAGTCGTACAAGTCGTCAACGATCAGCTTCGTTCCGCTCAGAGTCAGGGGCTTATACAGCCCCAACGTTACCGCGGCAGAAGATCCGGGCGCCATTGTGTTCATCGCCGTTTGAGCCCATTCCGTGTCCGTTCCGAAAATAAAAGAACCGCCGTCCGCAACGAACAACTCTCCGCCCCGTAGCGTTGACGCGTCGCTAACCGTCGCGAGTCCACCAAAGATATACCAGACGGTGTTGCCGTCCATGATCAGATTTGCTGTCTTGAGAGCGGAACCGTCAAAGGAGTGTAGGTCTGAGTCCGTTAAAGAGACTGTGTCGCTTGCTGTCAGCGTTCCAATGATACCCACAGAGCTGTCGGTTACGGTCAGATTTTTCGTCTCAAGGGTGGCGTTTTCAGCGACGTACAGATTTCCTTCCGTTAAAGAGACTGTACCGCTTGCTGTCAGCGTTCCGATGATACCCACAGAGCTGTCGGTTGCGGTCAGGTTTTTCGTCTCAAGGATGCCGGTATCCTCGACGTACAGCTCTCCGTCTGTTAAAGAGACTGACTCGCTTGCTGTCACTGTTGCGGCATGGATATCCATGTATCCGCCGTTCGCGCTCAGATAGACTGTCTCGAGAGCGGCGCCTCTCTCGACGATCAGCTCTCCGTCCGTTAAAGTGACGGCGCCTTTGACGTCCATTGTGCCGAGAACCGTCAGTGTTCCGCTGCTATTTATCTTTGTCTCGTTGTTGACGGTCAGCTCTCCGTCAACCGTGGCTTTGCCGCCCTCAACGTTCAAATTTGGAATGTTCGCGCTGTTCGTTCCGGTGATCGCGATATCCTCGCCTGTGTTGGCGACGATATCGCTCTCCGCGCCGTCGACGACTCGTGTGGTTGCCGCCAGCGCCGGCGCAGCCATCAGCGCCATTCCCAGCGCCAAAGCCGCCGCGCGGGTGTATCTCGTTTTCTTTTTTCCTGCCATGTTTCATTTCTCCTTTCAAACGATGGTGTGCGTCTGCCGCACTGGCTTGACGCGCGCAGAGAAACAGACAGACGGCTCAACCTAAAAACTGTCAGGCGTCCTGCGTGACCGCTGGACTGTGAAGAATGACCAATGTTAAGACAAAAAACAGCCATACAGAACGCGCCGCGGAGTGGCGCGCTCTGTATGGCTGCTTATAGTACTGGATTTACGCACAGACCACCCTGTGCAGGGCGGTTTCTTTAACCCTGCACTGCGGTAAACTGTGCTGTGCTGTGCTGTGCTGTGCTGTGCTGTGCTGTGCTGGTCATCCGATTCAT
>JAXEJY010000228.1:0-3122 GCA_034101315.1 Pyramidobacter sp. | reverse complement strand
GTGCACAATTCGGCGCTCCCAGCTGGACATCGGCTCAAGATAAACCGTGCGGCGCGTCTTCATGGCATCTTTTGCGGCGCTCAGGGCAATGCGCTCAAGATCTTTCTCGCGATGACGGCGGAATCCGTCGCAGTCAAGCCGGACGCGGGGAACAGGGCCTTCGTTGCGCGCCATCAGATTGACGATATAATCCAAGGCTTTCAGGCCGTCGCCGTGCTTGCCGAGGAGAATCTTCGTATCAGGGCCTGAAAGGTTGACGACTCCGTCGGACTGAACGTTCATTTCAAGTCTGAGCCATGCGGCATCGATGACTTTTTCAAGAAGGCTCATAAAATTGCGAAGGTGCAGCGGGCGCACAGGACGCGCCTCAATGCGCATCTTTCTGCCAAAAAGACCGAAGAAGCCCTTTTCTTCGTCAAGAACGTTCAGAAGAACTTCATCTTCGGGAATTCCCCAGTGAGATGCCGCCTGACTGCGCGCTTCTTCTTCCGAAGCAGCTTCTAAAATCAAAACTTCATCTTCATGGAGTTTTTCATCGTTGTTCATCACAGAAGACCTCCTTCTGGCTCAGTTTGGGCAGACTGCTCAAGAGCCGGATTTAATGAGGGATGAAATCGTCGTCGTCGTATTTGGGCTTGGGGGGCTGGGGACGCTCAGGTCGCGGGGTGAACGTCGCCTTTTCGGGCTCGCCCTCGTCCTTGCCGGCGCGGGGCTTCTCTTTCAGCAGGACGGGTTTTTCTTCATTGTTGACTTTTCGGACCGTCCACCACTGCTGGGCGCACGCGAGGAATGAGGAGAATCCCCAGTACAGCATGACGCCGCCGGGCATGCTCAAGCAGATAAACGCCATGAAGATGGGCATGAAGATGTTCATGCCTGCCATCTGAGGATTGCCTGACGAGCTGAGTTTCTGCTGGAACCACGTCAGGAAGGCGATCGCCAGAAGAAGGAGGAGGTTGGGCAGATACGTTCCGACTTTCAGCAGACCGGCAGGGTTGGCACCAATCGCCTTAAACACGTCAGTGAATCCGACTTCGGCAACTGATGCGTACGTCATTCCAAGCGCGTCTGCCATCGTGGTCAGAACGGAGCCTTCAAGCGTAATTCCGGCGAACGATGCGCCGCCGAACGACGTCTCGCGGAGCACCTGGAACAGCAGGATAAGAATGGGCAGCTGAATCAGCAAGGGCAGGCAGCCGGCTGCGGGATTGACGTTGTTTTCCTTATAAAGAGCCATCGTCTCGCGGCTGAGAGTCTCTTTATCGTTGGCATACTTCTCCTGAAGGACTTTCAGGCGGGGCTGAAGTTTCTGCATTTTCTGCATGCTGACCATCTGCTTGGCGTTGAGGGGGTGCAGAACAATACGGACAAGGAGGGTCAGAACGATGATTGCCCAGCCCCATGAACCGATGAAGCTGTAGAGGAAGTTAAGAAAATCAAACAGGTATTTACTTGCGGCGCTCCACAAACTACGTCACCTTCTCTGAAAATTAGATATATTTTTTCTCTTTATGGTGCTTATCAGATAACGGCGGAACGGGATCGTAGCCGCCGGGATTCCACGGGCCGCATCTGGCAAGGCGCTTTGCCGTCAGAATAAGCCCTTTGAACAGGCCGTGAACTTGGAGAGCTTCAATTGCATAGCTTGAACAGCTGGGATAAAAGCGGCAGCGTTTGCCGAGAAGAGGCGAGATAAACAGCTGATACGCGCGGATAATGAGCACGCAGAGGAAAACGCTAATGCCAGACAGGACCCGGCCAATCATCTTTCATGAACCCCTTTCGGCTCATCAGAGCTGCCAAGTCAGCATAGACGTCGCACGCCTTCGCCACCAGTCCTTGTTCGTTCAGCGACAGGATAATCCACACTCCGTCTTTTACCCATGGGTGAAGACGCCTAACGGATTCTTTGAGCAGGCGGCGTCCTCTATTGCGCAAATGCGATTTTGCGAGGCGCTTGCCGACCGCCATGCCGTAACGCGTCGTTCCGTCTGGGGACTCAACGAACAATAACCGCACCAGCCTGCCTTTAAAACGACTGCCGGTGCGGAATAAAGTGTCGTATTCCCATCCCTGTTTAAGCCGTAATGAAGCGGGATACTGAAAACCCTGTCTTTCGCGGCTAGACTGCAAGGCGCTTGCGCCCTTTAGCGCGGCGAGCTGCAAGGACGCCGCGTCCGCCGGCAGATCTCGAGCGGGCGAGGAAACCCATGCTTCTTTTGCGGGGCCTGTTGTGAGGCTGAAATGTCTGCTTCAATCTGTACACCTCCTAATACCAAATCTCCAGAACTTGAGAAAAGCTCTGAATGATTAAAATCAGCCCTCGAACTATAACACATTTTATGTGTTCTTGCAAATATGCAAACGTTAATTCGCGGGATTGACGAGATGAAATTTTTTCACGGGGACTTTCGGAAGACTTTTCAGGATGTTCCAGCCGGGACGCGACACGGCGCGTCCGTCCAGAAGGACGACTTTTCCCTTGTCCTGCGAGGAGCGGACCAAACGCCCGACGGCTTGGCGCAGCTGCATTTTTGCGCCGGGAAGGATGACTTTGACAAAGTTGTATTTTCCTTCCAGCTCGGCGCGGGCTTCCACGATGGGATCGCCGGGATGCGGAAAAGGGATTCTGTCGATAATCACCTGAGTCAGGGCGTCTCCGGGGACGTCAATCCCCTCGCGGAATGACGCCATGCCGACGAGGACGCAGCGTGAGCCTTCTTTAAACTGACTCAGGAGCTCGCTGCGCGGCAGATCTCCCTGCACAAGGATGTCCAATCCGTCGGCAGAGGCGTTTTTCTTGAGATAGTCTGAGACGCTTCGGTGGAGATTTTTTGAGGAGAGAAGGATCAGCGTGGCGCCGCCGTTCTTTCGGGCGTACAGCCGGCAGACGCGCGACACTGTCTCGGCGTAGCGTGGGTCCATGACGTTCATGCCCATGTCAACCACGTGAAGCTCCATCTGTGAGGCGAGGTCAAACGGAGAATCGAGCTGAAGTGTTTCGTCGGGCGCTAAGCCGGTCTCTTCCGCCCAGTATTCAAATGAGCTGTCAACCGTCATCGTCGCGGAGAGGGCGACCATTTTAACGTCGTCCTCAAAGTCAAACGCCTGAGGAATCAGCT
>JAXEJY010000227.1:0-3478 GCA_034101315.1 Pyramidobacter sp. | reverse complement strand
GCATCCCATGGCGAGCACGACAGCGTCGGCGCTGAACTGCGTCAGTTCGCCGTGGCGGCTGACGAGAATCTCTCGGTCGGGCGAAAGACTGAGCACCATGGAGCCCGTCTGAGCTTCCAGTCCCAGCTCGTCAAAGCGGTCAATGTAGCGCTGAGCGTATTCAGGCCCTGTCATTGTCTCACCGAACCGATGAAGCCCGAAACCGTCGTGA
This sequence comes from Pyramidobacter sp., assembly GCA_034101315.1. Lineage (GTDB taxonomy): Bacteria > Synergistota > Synergistia > Synergistales > Dethiosulfovibrionaceae > Pyramidobacter. The sequence continues at coordinate 3,267 of JAXEJY010000227.1, read as the reverse complement.
ATGCACTGATTGAGGATTCCGCCTCTCAGACGGTCGCGCTCAAGGACGAGCGGATCGGGACAGCCGGCTTCGCGCGCGGCAATCGCCGCTGCCAGACCGGCAGGCCCGCCGCCGATGATGACGACGCTGCGGTGAACGTGTTTTAGCATGACGAATCGCCTCCCTCAAGGACGCGTCCGGCGAATAAGCGCGACGCGGCGCTGTGCGACGTGAAGCTGTCCCAGTCCCAGCCGAACTCCTCCTGAAGAATCCGCGCGATTTTCGGCGTGCAGAAACCTCCCTGACAGCGTCCCATGGAGACGCGCGAGCGGTATTTCAGGCTGGCAAACGTGCGCGCGCCCAGCGGGTTGCTGAGGGCGTCGAGGACTTCGCGCCGCGTGACAGACTCGCAGCGGCAGATGATCTCGCCGTAATCGGGATCGGACGCGATCAGGTCGGCGCGCTCTTGGGGGCTGCGCTCGCAGAAGAGCAGAGCGCTTCCCGGGCGCTCTGCTCGGAAATCGTCTTTCGGCTCAAGGGGCAGGTGATTGGCGGCGTAGCCGCGCACCATTTCGGCAATGGCTGGCGAGCTGGTCAGACCGGGGCTTTCAATGCCCATGACGTTGATAAATCCGGACGCGTCAGCGCGGTCCTCAACGACGAAATCGGCGTTGCCTCCGACTTCGGGCGGCGTCTGTTTGGCGCGGATTCCCGAGAAACTTCTGATGTAGTCAGACATTCTAATCGTCGGAAGAAGCCGCGCCCCTTCTTTGCGCAGCGACTCCATCACTTCTGCTTTGTTGCCGTACCAGACGGGCGACTGCTGGTAGTTCGCGCTCGGCCCGATCAGGATGTTGCCGTCGACGGTCGGCGTCAGATGAATTCCCAGCCCCGGCTCATGAGGACGCGGCGTCGGGTAGAGGAGCGTCTTCAGACTGCCGTCAAGCCGCTTGTCGAGAACGTAGTACTCGCCGCGGCACGGGTAGATTCTGTAGTTTGTGATGCCAGCCATGCGGCAGACTTCGTCGGCAAAAACTCCGGCGGCGTTGACGAGCACGCGGCACGTCAGACATTCTCCTGCGTCGTTTTTCACTTCAAAGCCTCCGGCGTCAATCCGGCAGACGGACGCGGCGCGCCAGCCGAGGCGAATTTCAGCGCCGTTGGCGCACGCGTTTTCAGCCAGAGCGATCGTCAGCCCGAACGGCGAAATGATGGAGCTGGTCGGAGACCAGAGCGCGGCAAATCCCTGAACGCCCGGCTGAATGGCGTTCATCCGTTCGGGGGAGATTATTTCAAGCCCCGGCACGCCGTTGGCGTCGCCCTGAGCTTTCAGGCGCTCTAGAGCCGGCATGTCGCTCTCGTCGAGGGCTATTGTCATCTTGCCGATTCGTTTGATCTTCACTTTCAGGTCGCGGCACAGCTCGTCCATCATGGCGTTGCCGCGGACGCACAGCCGGGCGCGGAGCGTTCCAGGCGTGTAGTTAAACCCCGCGTGCAGGACGCCGCTGTTTCGGCAGCTCGTGCCGAGGCTGACGTCCGGCTCTTTTTCGAGAAGCCCGACGGAAATCCGGTACTTTGACAGCTCTCTTGCGACGGCGCAGCCCACAACCCCGCCGCCGACAATTAGAACGTCGTAATCCATTCTCATCTCTCATTCACCTCGTCTGTTCCGAACCGCTGCCGTCGGCGCCGTTCGTCAGAATTACTCAAAAATCATACCCTCTCAGCGCCGAAAATTCAAGATAAAAGAGTACGCTCCATGCGGTACAATAGAAGCGCCGCGCCAGACGCGGCGACCGCCAAGAGCCCCCCGAAAGGAGAACTCGCGATGATCAGAAAAATTGTGAAAATAGACAGAGAGAAGTGTAATGGCTGCGGGGCGTGCCCCCAGATGTCCCATGAGGAGAACTCGCGATGATCAGAAAAATTGTAAAAATAGACAGGGAGAAGTGTAATGGCTGCGGGGCGTGCGCCTCTGCGTGCCATGAAGGCGCTATCGGCATGGTCGGCGGCAAAGCCGTCCTCTTGCGCGACGACTACTGCGACGGGCTGGGAGCGTGCCTTCCGTCGTGCCCGACGGGCGCTATCAGCTTTGAGGAACGCGAAGCCGCCGCGTTTGACGAATCTGCCGTCAAGGCGAATCTCGAACGCGCGCGTTCTCATATTTCCCCGCCCTGCGGCTGCCCGGGAACGCACGCGCGCCGAATTGGGCGCGCAGAGCACGCGCAGTCAGAGTCTCAGCCGAGCTCCCTGCGCCAGTGGCCTGTGCAGATAAAGCTCGTCCCCGCCCGCGCGGCGTATCTCGACGGAGCGGATCTCCTAGTAGCAGCAGACTGCACGGCGTACGCCTACGGCGCGTTTCACCGCGACTTCATCGAGGGCAGAACCGTCCTCGTCGGCTGTCCCAAGCTCGACGCGTGCGACTACGCCGAAAAGCTGGCGGCGGTTCTCGCCGAAAACGACATCAAGAGCCTGACGGTCGTGCGCATGGAAGTTCCGTGCTGCGGCGGCATCGAGAGCGCCGCCCTCCGCGCGCTTGCCGCCAGCGGCAAAACAATTCCGCACCGCGTCGTCATCGTCACTGTTGACGGCAGAATTAAAGACTGAGCGAAACGACAAAAAGGCGCTCCCCGCCCGGGGAGCGCCTTTATGCATGCTTACGCGGAGATCATTCCGCTGGGCGTGAGATAGATCCGTATCTTCTCAGCGGTCTTTTTCAGCTCCGAGATGATGGTGTTCTTCGCTTCGTCGCTGAAACGGTAATCGGGCGTCAGGACGCCGATACAGCCGTATGTCTGCTCTGCCGGAAACCACAGCGGCACGGCGATTCCGGTTATTCCCGTGTCTCTGTGCCCGCTTGCCATCGTGTAGCCGTTCTGACGGTCGGCGCGGTAGCGGCGCATCAGCTCGTCCACGTCGGTAATCGTCCTGTCGGTGAAGCGCTCAAGCGGCTGGCGCTCCAGAAACGCGCGCGCCTCAAGCTCGTCCATGCCCAGAAGAACGCCGAACCCCGTCGCCCCGGCGTGAGGCGGATACACTTTTCCGATTTCAGAGCTGCAGTTGAGACTTTGATACGAGCTGGCTTTGTCGACGCAGACGATGTCGCCCTCAATCAGCATCGTCATGACGACCGTTTCCTGAAGCCGGTCGCGCAGTTCGCGGATAAAGCTGTGCGTCGCTGTCAGTGACGCGACCTGCTGAGCTGCCTTGCGCCCCAGCACGATCGGCTTAATGGCGATTTGAAATTTGTCTGAGTCGGTGCGCTGAAGCCATTGAATCTCCTCAAGC
>JAXEJY010000226.1:0-4679 GCA_034101315.1 Pyramidobacter sp. | reverse complement strand
CCAAGCCAGCTTTCGGGCGGCTCAATTTCATAAATAGAGAATTCAGGCGTCAGCTCAATGTAGTCGAAAACGCTGTCTGAGTTGTACTTGACCGCCGTCCGAATCGCAGTTTCCTTTTCGGGGTAGATGACCTCGTCAGCGCCGCAGCGCAGGAGAAATTTCTCGTGAACGGCGCGGCTTGCGCGGGCGACGACGTGACGCGCGCCGTAGTCCTTCAGAAGCGATGTCACCTCCAGCGAGCTTTGAAAGTCGTCTCCGATGGCGACAAAGCACGTGTCAAAGCTGGCAGGGGCGAGCGATTCAATGAACTGCTCATTCGTCGCGTCGCCTATTTGAGCTTTGACGGCAAACGGGAGCACTTTATTGACGCATTCTTCATCTTTGTCCACGGCAAAAACTTCGCTTCCAAGGGCGCACAGCTTCTGCGTCACGTGCTGACCAAAGCGTCCGAGTCCGATTACAAGATGTGTTTTCATCTCAAAAAATCTCCTTCGTTCAATATCGCAAACAGCGGGCTAGCCCAGAGTGATTTTGCCTTGAGGCAGCTGAGACGGCGGCGAGATCTGCCCGTTTGCCAGAGTGTACAGAAGCGTTAGGAAGCCGGCGCGCCCGCAGAACATGAGCGCGATGAGCGTTAGACGCGACAGCGCTCCGAGCTGAGGTGTCACGCTGAGGCTCAGCCCAACCGTTCCGACGGCGGACGCCGTTTCAAATAAGGCGGCTCCAAGCGGCACGCCGTCGGCGAAAACGAGGACAAACGCGCCTGCCGTTGTCAGAGCCAGCGCTGTGAACAGGATGGAGACGGCGCTTTGAATGACGTCGAAATCGACGCGCCGGTCAAAGCACTCCACGGCGTGGCGGCGTCTGAACGTCGTGCGGATGCACAGAAGCAGCAGCACGGCAGTCGTCGTCTTGACGCCGCCGGCAGTTGAACCGGGCGATCCGCCGATGAGCATGAGAATCCCCATGACCAGCAGCGACGGCGCGCTCATCTGCGTCAGGTCAACCGTGTTGAATCCCGCGGTGCGCGTCGTCACCGACTGGAAAAACGACGCCAGTCCCTTTTGGGCTGCTGTCAGTCCGCTCCATTCAGGACGGCTGAACTCAGCGGCGTACAGAAACAGCGCCGGAGCGGCGATCAGCACAGCCGTGGCGCTGAGGACGACTTTCGTCTGAAGCTCGCAGGCGCGGAGTTTCATCTTGTGAGCGCACAGATCGTCCCAGACGAAAAATCCCAAGCCTCCAAGGACGATGAGCGCTGCGATGACGGCGTTGACCGTCCAGTCACCGTAAAATCCCGTCAGGGACGCAAATGGAAGAGATTCTGTTCCGAAAAGGTCAAATCCAGCGTTGCAGAACGCCGAGACGCTGTGGAACAGAGAAAACCACAGTCCTTTTCCCAATCCCATTGAAGGGCAAAAACGGAGCGCTAAAAGCAGCGTTCCTGCCAGCTCGATGACCAGCGCGCCGCGCGCGATAAATCGGGCGAAGCGCACAATGCCGCCCGTCTGCTGAACCGATACGGACTCCTGCATGATAAAGCGCTCTTTTAAGCCGACGCGGCGGCCGACGGCGGACGATATCAAGATGCCGAGCGTCGCAAAACCAAGTCCGCCCGCCTGAATCAGCGTTAAAATCACCGCATGACCGAAAGGCGACCAGAACGTCGCCGTGTCGACGACTGCCAGTCCCGTGACGCACGTTGCCGATGTGGCGGTGAAAAACGCTTCAAGCGGCGCCGCGCTCCGTCCGGCGGCAGACCGCGGCAGCAGAAGAAGTGCCGTTCCTGCTAGAATCTGAATGAAAAAGCCGCCCATGATGACTTTCGCCGGAGTCAGGGAGTATTTTTCTCTCATGAAGATCCACTCTTTTCTGTCTGTGCTGTGCGGACTGCATCACTATTTTTGCGCCAGCGTTCGGGGTTATTCTACAACAGAGCGTGTTCAATATCAAAAGTTCAGCCCCCTGAAAAACCTCCGCCGCTTGACGCGCAGAAAATAATGAATACTTGACAAAAAGCCTCTGCATTGTATAATTCCCAGTAAGAACACGCCTATATTAATGAAAGGGGTTTTTTCACATGGTTGAAAACATCAAAGGCACCAAGACAGAGGCTAACCTTCAGGCTGCATTTGCCGGCGAATCTCAGGCCCGCAACAAGTATACCTACTACGCAAGCAAGGCTCGCAAGGAAGGCTACGTCCAGATCGCAGAACTTTTCGAAGAGACTGCCGCCAACGAAAAAGAGCACGCCAAAATCTGGTTCAAGCTCCTTCACGAGGGCGACATCCCCACGACCGACGTCAACCTTCTTGACGCTGCTGAGGGCGAGAACTACGAGTGGACCGACATGTACGCAGGTTTCGCCAAGACCGCCGCTGAAGAGGGCTTCCCCCGCATCGCCAAGCTCTTCGAGATGGTCGGCGCCATTGAAAAAGAGCACGAAGAGCGCTACCGCAAGCTTCTTGCCAACGTCAAAGACGGTCTCGTCTTCTCCCGCGACGGCGACATGGTCTGGCAGTGCATCAACTGCGGCCACATCACCGTGGGCAAGAAAGCTCCCGTCAAATGCCCCGTCTGCGATCATCCCCAGGCTTACTTCAAACTGGTTGCCAAGAACTACTAAGTTTTTGTTCGCCTTAAGGCAGCTCCGAAAGGGGCTGCCTTTTTTGTATTTGCAAAAAGATCAGTTTGAACAGCTCGCCGCGCGCAGATGATATAATCAACGCGCGGCGAGAGCTCGTTCGCAGCCGCTGAGGGCGGCAGAAAAAACATCGACGGAGGGGTGTTCATGACGCTGATGAGAAAAGGACTCCTGTTTTTTGCGGTCTGGGCTGCGGTTTCATCTGCGCTGCCCGGGGCATCGGCAGATTTTTTGAGGGAAAAACCGGCGCGCGCCCGCATTCTGTTTACGGGTGATCTCATGACGCATCAGCCTCAGATTGACGCCGCGCGGACGAGCGGCGGATATTCTTTCGCGCCGTCGTTTGAAGCGGTGAAAAAGTACATCAGCGCCGCAGATCTTGCCGTCGGCAACTTTGAAACGACGCTCGGCGGCGGACGCGGCGGCTACACGGGATACCCCTGCTTCAGCGTTCCCGATGCGTTTGCCGACGCCGTTGCGGACGCAGGATTTGACGCGCTGACGACGGCAAACAATCACTGTATGGACCGGCGTTTTTGGGGGCTGAAGCGGACAGTTCAGCAGCTTCGCGCGCGGAGCATGGACGTTTTCGGGACATATCTGTCTCGCGCTGAGCGGGAGTCTGTCCTCGTTAAGGACGTCAACGGCATTAAAATTGCGCTTCTGTCGTGGACGTACGGTCTGAACGGCTTTCAGCTTCCCAAGGGGAAAGAGTGGGCTGCGGCGCTTCTGAACGACAGCGCTGTCAGCGAGGACATGGCGCGGGCTCGCGCGCTCAGCCCTGACTACATCGTTGCCTGTGTCCACATGGGAACAGAGTACGTGCTCACGCCGCCTCAGACGGTCGTTCAGCAGGCAGAGAAGCTTGTCAGTCTCGGAGCTGACGCCGTCATTGCCTCGCACCCTCATGTCCTCCAGCCAGTTGAATGGCGCGCCTCGCGCGGCGGAGGAGAAGCGCAGAGCGTGATTGCGTGGTCGATGGGCAACTTCATTTCAAACCAGAGGACTGTGCCGCGCGACATGGGCATGATGCTTGAGCTGGAGCTGGTGAAGTCAGGCGATATCACCGCAGTGGAGTCGGTTCGAGCCATTCCGACGTGGGTGCAGACGCGTCTGGCAAACGGCAAAAAACAGTGGCGCGTCCTGCCTCTGACCGAGGCTCTGCGGTCTCCTGACGTCTTCGCCGTGAGGCGAAAGGATCTTAAGAGACTGCGCGAGGCGCACGCCGATTTTACGCGCCGCGTTCTCAGTCGGGACGTCAGCGTGCACAGCTCAGATATCAGCTATGATGTTCAGCCGTCGCAAAAGAAGATCTTCACTCTGGAAAAAAACAGCCAATAGTTTTTAGATTGCGCAAAAAGAGCCGTTCGCTCAGCTGCTGCTGGGCAAACGGCTCTTTTTGCGCAATGCGGATTATTCAACTTTTACTTGTCCGTCTCTGTAGGGGAGGACGGGAACCTTGGAGGGGGGCTTTTTTGCCCCTGCGCGAAAAGAAACTGACTGCGCGACATGAGGCAGAAGTTTATCGTCGCCGATGGCGCAGATCATCAGAATAGAACCTTTCTCCTCAATAAGCCTGACGCTCACTTTTTCGCCGTTCTGGACAAAACTCATGTGAACCTCGCCGGCGGTGCTGGAGCGCACGTTCTTCTGGGGAACGCCTACAGCCTGACTTAGGTTGAACGCTGCGATTTTGAGAGACAGCTCAAAGTTCTTCGATATGGAGGTAACGGTGACGGCAGAAGTTTCTTCTTTATTAAAGATAAGCAGCTCCTCGCCGGCGTCGATCTTCCAGCCGGCGGGAACGTCGACGACTATTCCTCTAAGGCTCACGATCTCCGCGAATGACGGAGCAGCGAGCGTCAGAATGAAAAGAACAGCCGCGGCAAATTTTCTCATCGAGGCGAACCTCCTTTGCTTCTATTTTGTGTTCAAAGGAATTATAGCAAACAAACAGGGCATGAGCATGGGAGAAAACAACAATCTCGCTTTTGAGCAAGGGGAAAAACGGCTTGGCGCATGATGAAGAGCGGAG
>JAXEJY010000225.1:0-13683 GCA_034101315.1 Pyramidobacter sp. | reverse complement strand
GACGCGGTAATTCATTTTGCAGGGCTCAAAGCCGTCGGCGAGTCGGTAGCGCGCCCTCTTGCCTATTACCGCTGCAATCTCGACTCAACGCTGACGCTGCTTGAGGCGATGGCAGAGCACGGCGTGAAAAAGTTCATCTTCAGCTCTTCAGCAACGGTCTACGGAACACCTGAGAGCGTCCCTCTGGTTGAGGGGATGCCGACGGGAGGAACCAATCCCTACGGCTGGACAAAACTGATGAACGAGCGCATTTTGACGGACGTCTGCGCCGCCGCGCCTGAAATGTCTGTCGTGCTGCTGCGCTACTTCAATCCCATCGGAGCTCATGAGTCAGGGCTGCTCGGCGAAGAACCGCGAGGCATCCCGAACAACTTGATGCCGTACCTGTGCCTCGTCGCAGCCGGCAAGCTGGAAAAGCTGCGCGTGTTCGGCAGCGACTACCCGACGCCTGACGGAACGGGAGTGCGCGACTACATTCACGTCGCCGACCTCGCGCGGGGGCACGTCGCGGCGCTCGGCTACGCCCGGACGCATAAAGGAACCGAGATTTTCAACCTCGGCACAGGGCGCGGCGTCAGCGTGCTGGAACTCGTTCACGCGTTTGAGCGGGTCAACGGCATTCGGATTCCGTACGAAATCACGCCGCGGCGTCCGGGCGACATCGCCGAGTGCTACGCCGACGCGTCAAAAGCCCAGAAGATCCTCGGCTGGCACGCTGAAAAGACAATTGACGACATGTGCCGCGACTCATGGAATTGGACGCGCGGTCATCTCATGGCGGAATAAGAAAGACAAAAAAACAGCTGGCAGAGTTTTCAGCTCTGTCAGCTGTTTTTTTGCGTTGTTCTGCTGTTTCACGCTGAGGCTTAGCGAACCGCGGAAGCTGCTTTTTTCTCCGCTGCGCGTTCCAGCCGAAGCGCGCCCATCAAAAGCGAGGCGCAGGCAGCGGGGTATGAATTGAGCGCTCCGCCGAAACTGCTGATAATGCTCTGCGCTCTGTCTTTCCATCGCTCTTCGCCCGTCTGCACGTACAGAGTCACGAGGTTGTTAACCATCATGCCGTTGCCTGACGGCAGATGATCGTCCCCTGCCTCCCACGCCGGCAGAACTTCAAGCGATGAGTCGCGCACAAGCCGCATGGCGCCCTCCGCGCCGAACAGCTCGTCGGCTGTCTCGCTCCACGAGCACGCCATGGCGAGCCACTCGGGAGAATCGGTCGTCTTTAAAAGCTCCAAAAATGCCCAGATGAGCGCGGCGACGTCGTCAAGCCCGGCGTCGCCGTCGCGGACGCCGTCATAAATGGTGCGGCACAGAGCGTTATTCTCGCCGCACGCGTGCTGCAAAAGGGCGCGGACGATTTTCTCGGCATATTCCAGATACGCCGGACGGTCCATAATGCGGGCGGCGCGCGCCAAAACGGCGGCAAAGCAGGCATTAGCGCGCACTGAAATGCGAACATCTGCCTCAGGTTTTGGACGTTCCAAGCGCACTGAAGCGAGCTTTGCGCGGTCAGCTGACAGCTCCTCCCAAATCTGCGTCATGTCCCCGTCACCGCGGTTTTCCAGCTCGCCGAGTCCTGTCAGACACAGAGCGTTCCTGCCGGACGGACTGCCCGTCAGCGTGTCGATAAAATTGCCCTGCTCCGTCACTCCGTAAGCGCGGCAGAACTGATCAGCCGTACCGCCGAGGATTTTGGTGATTTCATCTTTCGTCCACAGATAATAATCGTCAATTCGAGCAGTATCATGGATATCGTCGCCGAAATAAAGAAGCCCGTCGCCGCGGTCAAAGCTGAAAATCATCGACCACACGGTGTCGTCTGCCGCGTGCCAATACGCAGGACTGCGGAACAGCTTGAACCCTTCGGCGAATATCCACACTGCCGCGGCGCTCTGCGCGAGGTGCTTTCCAAGGCACGGCTGCGTCCACGCGGCATCGGTGCAGTAGTCATGAAGCCCGCCGCTGAGATGGTCGTATACTGCTCCTGACGCTATTGCCGACAGAGCGCTCTCAAGCCCCTTTTTCAGGCGGTCATCGCCGCTGCACAGCCATGCGGCAAGCGCAAGCTTCGGCACTTGCGGAAATTTCGGGCGTTCGCCGATTCCGCCGTGTGCCATGTCAAATGACGCGGCAAGCTGTTCACAGGCGCGCTCTCTCAAGCTGCCTTCAATCGGCGCTGTGTAGGGCAGCAAAGCTTCAGCGAGCTGCGAGCAGTAGCTTTCCGCAGTCTCGTCCACCTGCGGACGCTTCATGAGCCACAGCCATTTGATGCGTCTCAGCACGTCGAGCAGACCGGGCATACGCGAGTCTTTGCTCTGAAGCGGCATGTACGACGACGCAAAAAAGGGCTTGAGCTGGGGCGTCATAAAGACGACAAGCGGCCAGCCTGAATGTCCCAGCATAATCTGCGCCAAAGCGCGCGCCGCCAGCGTGAGATGCGGAACATCTTCGCTGTCAGTCAAGACAGGGATGTAATCCTCGTTCAGCAGTTTCGCCGCTTCAGCGTCCTCAAAAGTCGCCTTCATCGCATGACTCCATCGGCTTCCGTTGCTGCTGACGCAGAGGCAAATCGGCTTGTCCTGCTGCTGAGCCTCAGCAAGAGCTTCAGCGCTCCACAGCCTCCACGCAACGATATTGCCGCCCATGCGGCGGACATACGGATTTCTGCTTTGCTGCACTCCGTTCATTACATAGCCTCCAGACATTCGGGAAGTTCTCCAAGATTGTGTATGACGCGCCTCGCGCCGGCTGCGGCGAGGGCTGCGGCATCGTGATTTCCCGTTGCCGCGCCGATGCCCGCGACGCAGGCGCTGCACGCCGTTTTCATGTCGATATCTGTGTCGCCGACATACGCAGTGTTTTCGGGACGTGCTCCAAGCTGCCGCATCGCCTCAATCACGACAGCCGGATCGGGCTTAGGCGCTAAACCTTCGGTGCCCACAATAACGCTGAAATACTTTTCAAGCCCTGTCGCCGCGACAATCGCCAAGGGCGCGAGCCGGTTCGACGCGACTGCCATTTTATATCCGCGCTTGCGCAGCGCGTCGAGCGCCGGAGGAACTTCCGGAAACGGAGCGATTGCCTCGTGTCCGTACTTCTCGAAAAGCTGACGATAGCGCGGAAGCCACTCTTCTTCGACCGGTCCGTCGCCCCAGAAAATCCGCAATGCGCCAGCCAAAGGCAGGCCAATTGTGCGCCGCACTTCATCAAGACCCAGCGAACGGAGATTTTTCTCCGCCGCCAGCGCGTTCAGCGTGGCGCAAATCCCCTCAGCGCTGTCTACAAGCGTCAGATCAAAATCAAATATTACATGTTCAATCACGACAACACGCCCCTATTTTTCTGTCATATTTTGCTCCTATTCTACCTGTTTCAGCGTAAAAAATCGACTGAGCCGTTTTTTGTAAAAAAACAGCCGCGCTAAAAAAACTAAGTCTTAAAATATAAGAGTAAAATTTATACAATCTTGACTTGACGCGTCAAAATGCATGATAGTATACTAAGAAACATGCAAAGCCTTGATGATTTTTGAATAAAGCTCACCGTTCATTTTATCCTTTATGAAGCATCAAAGCGGCATGTTTTTTATCATCTTCGAGGAGGTATGTGTGAATGAAAAAGATTTTTGCAGTCTGTCTCGTTCTGTGCACTGTCCTTGCCGGCGCTGCCATGGCTGACACGCCTCAGCAGCTCAAGTTTATGGCGGGCCCCCCTGGCGGCAACTGGTTCGCTCTCGGCGGCGGACTTGCCGATATGTGGAGCAAGGAAGTCATGCAGACGACCAGCATCACCGGCGGCGCTGTTGCCAACATCATCAACTCTCACATGAGAAAAGGCGACCTTGGCTTCTCCAACACGTCAATGCTTGCCGTTGCTCAGAAAGGCACCGACCTTGCCATCTTCAAGAGAGTCTGCTCCAACGCAAAAATGCTGGCAAACCTCTACACTCAGTACACGTACTTCATCGCCCGCAAAGACTTCGCTGAGAAGCACGGCGTGACCACCGTTGACGACATCGTCAACAAGAAGCTTCCCATCCGCTTCGCGACGCTGAAGACCGGCACCGGCTCCGAGTTCGTCGTCAAAGCCGTCTTTGAAAGCGGCTACGGAATCGACTACCGCAAAGCCATCAAGGAATGGGGCGGCAGCGTTGAATACGCTTCCTACTCCGGCGGCGCTGACCTGATCGCCGACAACCACCTTGACGTATTCGCTTTCTCCGTCGGCAAAGTCGCTGCCATCGTCATGCAGATTGAAAGCCAGACCGACGTCGTCATCCTCGGCATGAGCCAGGAAGCTCTTGACAAGGTCGGAGAGGCCATCGGCACCGTCACGTTCACCGTTGATCCCGGCATCTACAAGTCCGTCACCAAGGAACCTGTCAAAGTCGTCGGCGACTACACCTGCATCGTTGTCCGCGGCGATCTTGACGACAAAGTTGTCTATGACCTCTGCAAGGCCATGTACGAAAACGTCGACATGCTCGCCAAGGGTGTCGTCGACATCAAGGAACTTGATCCCAAGACAGCCATCCCTGCTTCCAGCGTCGTCTCGCACCCCGGCGCCGTCAAGTACTGGACGGAAGCTGCTGCTGCCAAGAAGTAGCTTTCCCGCGTCTCTGTCTGTGCAAAAGGCAGGCTTTTCAGCCTGCCTTTTTCCATTAAAACACTTTTTCCTTTTTGCGTTTTTCACACATTTTCGGGCATCAGCACTATGACCACACATTAAGAGGGGAAGACATCTCATGAGAAAACTCGATGGAATCGTAGCCAAGGGACTATGGGTATACATACTCGCCATGGGCTTGTTCCACCTTTACACCGCCGTGTTCGGAGCGTTTGAAGCGTACCTTCAGAGAGCGATTCACCTGACGTGGGTTCTTCCGATGATTTACGTCACGTATCCAATGTTCAAGAAGAAAGACGGAGAAGCCCCCGAAACTTCCGTTCCGTGGTACGACTGGCTTCTGGCTCTGCTTTCCACGCTTCCCGGCGCCTATATCATTGTAAACTACAACTTCATCATGGAGCGCATGCAGGGCGTTGATGACGTGACACAGATTCAGCTGATTCTGGGATCGCTGCTCATTATCCTGCTCCTTGAGGCGACGCGCCGCACAGTCGGAATGGCGCTGGTCATGGTCGCCGCCGTGTTCGTCATTTACACGATGTACTGCGACAGCACGCTTCTGCCGGATGTCCTTCAGGGCGTTTCCACTGAGTTTGACCGTCTCATTGAGGGAATGTACCTCACCGATGAGGGAATCTACTCGTCCTCCTTGGGCGTTTCGGCGACGTTTGTCATGATCTTCCTGATCTTCGGCGGATTCCTTGAGAAGAGCGGTGTCGGCGAATACTTTATGGAGTTCGCTCAGGCGTTCACTGGAACTCAGGCTGGCGGTCCCGCAAAGATCGCTGTCGTCAGCTCGGCTCTGTTCGGCTCAATTTCGGGCTCTGCCGTCGCAAACGTGTACGGTACTGGCTCGTTCACCATTCCTCTGATGAAGAGAATCGGCTATAAGCCGTACTTCGCAGGCGCAGTAGAGGCTGTCGCCAGCGCGGGCGGCCAGATTATGCCCCCTGTCATGGGCGCCGGCGCGTTCGTCATGGCAGCTCTGCTCGGAACGCAGTTCAGCACAATAATGATCGCGGCGCTTCTTCCCGCTCTGCTCTACTACGGCGCCGTTCTTCTGATGGTCCATCTGGTCGCCATGCGCGACGGGCTGAAAGGTCTTTCCGTTGAAGAGCTTCCTGACAAGAAAAAGGTCATGAAGCGTCTCTACATGATGAGTCCGATTATCCTCCTCGTCTATATGCTGCTTGCCGGCTACACGCCGATGTACGCCGCCATTGCCGGCATTGTGCTGGCGTGGCTTGTGTCTCTGCCCAATCCTGAGAAACGAATGGGGCCAGTGCGCATCCTCGAAGCGATTCACGACGGCTGCAAGAGCATTCCCATCGTCTGCTCTGCGTGCGCGGCTGCCGGTCTGGTCGTCGGCGCTGTTGCCCTTTCAGGCGTCGGATTCAAGTTCGTCAGCGCCGTCCTTGAAGTTTCTCAGGGACATCCTCTTATGGCGCTCATCCTGATTGCCCTTGTCGCGCTTATCCTCGGCATGGGACTTCCGACGACGAGCGCCTACATTCTCGGCGCTGCGCTTGGCGTTCCTGCCCTTGCAAAACTCGGCTTCGCTCCTCTGGCTGCGCACCTGTTCGTGTTCTACTACGCCATCATCTCCAACATCACTCCTCCTGTCGCTCTGGCAGCATATGCGGCAGCTTCAATCGCTGAAGACTCGCCCAACAAGACCGGCTGGGCAGCGTGCCAGCTCGGAATTCTGGCGTTCATCATTCCGTTCGCGTTCTGCTACGACACAGGGCTTCTTCTCCAGCTCTCCTGGTACAAGAACCTCATCTCCATCATGAGCGGAATCGCCGTCGTGTTCGGCGTTGGGTTCAGCTTTACCGGCTATTGCGGCGGAAAGCTCTCTGTCGTGACGCGCGTGCTGTTCGTCGCAATGGGTGTCATTGCGCTTGCAGAAAGTCCCGTCATCTCCAGCATCGGCACGCTCGGCGTCCTTGCGCTTTCCATTTTCTGCTGGAAGTTCAGCAAAAAAGCCTAAGCGAACACAAAAAACTTTTTTCAGCACTTCAAAGACTCCGCGCGGTGCGCGGAGTCTTTTCTTTTGGACTTTTGCCCTGAGGCTGAGCGCACGAAAGGGGCTCAATACGCTATAATAGATATAAAATGACACTGAAATATGAGCTACTCTATCGAAAGGAGCTGCTTTTCCCATGGCAGACTACACAGGGCGCATCGCGCAGGAGCTGAAGCTTCCTCTGGAGGGCGTCCGCGCTGTATCAGACCTTCTGGCAGAAGGCTGCACCGTTCCGTTTATCGCCCGCTACCGCAAAGAAAAAACCGGTTCGCTTGACGAGATTGCCATCACGGCGATTCGGGACGGGCTGGCGCGAGTTGAAGATCTTGAAGCGCGCCGGACGGCAATTACGTCGTCGCTGACGGAGCGCGGCATACTGACTGATGAGCTGAAAAAAGCAATCGACGCCGCCCCCACGATGACGGTGCTTGAGGACGTCTACCTGCCCTATCGTCCCAAACGCCGCACGCGAGCCATCGCTGCGCGCGAAGCCGGTCTGGCGCCGCTTGCCGACGCGCTTCTTGCTCAGACCGGGAGCGATCCGTCCGAGCTGGCTGCCGCGTATATCAGCGAGGAAAACAACATTCCAAACGCTGAAGCAGCCCTTGCGGGCGCGCGGGACATCATCGCCGAGAACATCAGCGAGAATCGAGCCGTCCGTCAGGAAATGCGCCTGATTTTCGTGCGCTGGGGCACGTGTACGGCGTCTGTCGTTGAGAAGAAAAAGTCAGAGCCGGAAGCCGCGACGTACTCAGATTACTTTGACACCGAAGAGCCAATCCTGAAAATTCCGTCTCACCGCCTGCACGCGATGCTGCGCGGCGAAAAAGAGGGCTATCTTTCTCTTTCAATCCGTCCGGACGAAAAGCTTGCCCTTGAGAAGCTGAACGCCCGCTACGTCAAAGGCAACGGAGAAGATTCGCGGCAAGTCGAGATGGCTGTTCTCGACGGATACCGAAGGCTTCTCGCTCCGTCAATGGAAAATGAAGCGCGCGCAACGCTGAAAAAACGCGCCGACACGGAAGCCATAAACATCTTCGCGAAAAACCTGCGCGAGCTCCTGATGGCGTCGCCGTTCGGCGGAAAGCCTGTTCTGGCGATTGACCCGGGCGTCAGGACTGGCTGCAAGGTCGTCTGCCTTGACGCAAAGGGCGATCTCATTCTCCATACCGTCATTTTCCTGCAGCGCGGCGAGTCGTACTACGCGCAGGCATGCGAGGTGATCAAAGGACTCGTCGCCCGCTATCGCCCCCAAGCCATCGCACTCGGGAACGGCACAGCCAGCCGCGAGACAGAGGACTTTCTCAGAAGTTTGAATCTCTCAATTCCAACGGTTGTCGTCAGTGAAGCCGGCGCGTCTGTATACTCGGCTTCAGAGCTGGCGCGCAAGGAGTTTCCCGACAAGGACGTTACCGTGCGCGGTGCGGTCTCCATCGGACGCCGCCTGATGGATCCTCTGGCAGAGCTGGTAAAAATCGATCCGAAATCCATCGGCGTCGGACAGTATCAGCACGACGTGGATCAGAAACAGCTGAAAAATGCCCTCGACGACACTGTCGTCTCCTGCGTCAACGCCGTCGGCGTCGACTTAAACACCGCGAGTGCCAAGCTTCTGTCCTACGTGTCCGGGCTGACGCCGAGTCTGGCTGAAAACGTCGTGAAATACCGCGAAAGCTCCGGGCCTTTTGTCAGCCGCCGCGACGTTTTAAAAGTCCCGCGTCTCGGGCCGAAAGCGTACCAGCAAGCAGCAGGTTTTTTACGGATTCCCCATGCAAAAAACCCTTTGGACAACAGCGCCGTCCACCCGGAAAACTACGGCGTCGTGGATGCAATTGCCCGCGATCTGGACTGTTCGGTCTCGGAGCTTATCGCGTCAAAGGGGCTGAAAAATAAACTTGACCTGAACCGCTACGTAACCGGCGACGTCGGTCTGCCGACGCTGCGCGATATCCTTTCAGAGCTCGAAAAGCCGGGGCGAGATCCCAGAAGCGAGTTTGAGCTGTTCTCTTTTGACCCGAACGTTCGCGAAGTGACCGACTTGAAAGTTGGCATGAAGCTGCCGGGCATCGTCTCAAACGTCACAGCGTTCGGCGCCTTTGTGAACATCGGAGTCCATCTGGACGGACTGATTCACATCAGCAAAATGGGACGCCATGTTCAGGATATTTCTGCTGTCCTGCGCCCGGGAATGCACGTTGAAGTCATCGTCGTCAGCGTCGACGTGCCGCGCAAAAGAATTTCTCTGCGCATGGAGCCGCCGAAAAAGAATGCCCCAAAGGCTTAAACACACAAAAATCCCCGAAAAAGCGTGACGCCTTTTCGGGGATTTTTTTAGTGATCTTCTTTTTTGAATTTATATGCTGTGCCGATCGCCACGACTTCAGCCGCGCCTCCTGCTACCTGAGGCGCCATGAACTGTATGGCGTAAATGCCGTCTGCGCCTTTTTCCAGCGCGGCGGCGCTCATTCGTGATATTGCCTCTTCTGTTCCCATTTCAAGCAGCTGAGTGTACTGTTTCAGCTCTCCGCCAATGGAGATGTTCTTGATTGTCGCTAACGCATCTCCGACCACGGACGTGCTGACAACATAACTGCCGTGAACGAGACCAAGCTCAACGACCCCTGCCGGAGGAATTGTTCCGGTTGAGAGGTTCAGCGTATGTCTGGTCATTTCAGAACCCTTTCCTGATTGTTATTGTGAGGCGCCGGGGATTTTTTGGGGCGCAGCTTCAGCCATGCCAGCGCTGCCGTAATGGAGGCAAACGCGGCGCAAGTGTAGATGAGATACTGCTGCGCTCTGTTGAGAAGATACCGCGCCCGGCTTTGCCACACGACGCGCGCGTCGCGCGGGAGCGTGCTCATACGAGCGATTTCGTCTTCAATTTCCTTCACAGAGTGATTTTCTCCCAAAAGACGGGCTGCCTGGCCGGCTGGCAGTTCTTCCATCGCCCATACGAGCTGTTTCTGCGAGAGTTTAACGGCGTTTTCGCGCGCCGCTTTCGGCTGAAGAGCAAGCCATCGCAGGATTTTTAAGGACTGCGCATCGGGGTGATAGCTGTCCCATATCTGCCTCGGAATCGTTCCGTAGAGGGAACAATACTCCATGCCGGCGAGCGCAAACCACTGCCGCGCGACAAGCAGATCGCCGCTTGAAAGAATGTCGCGGATAACCCTGACGTCCTCTTTTTCCGCCTGTCTGAGGACGCTGCCGAAGTTTTCAGCGATCATGGCGTAACTGACACTGTCGTCTAGCGGCTTTACACTGATGAGCATGTCGACGTATTTCTGCTGCTCTTCGGGCGTCATGTCCGCAGTTTGCTCTCTGAACGCCGATGACGCCAAAATGGCTTTTGTGTCGTCGTCGCGGCGCGCCATTCTCTCTAAGATATCGTTCAGCTCCGCGCGCACGCCTTTGCGCAGAACCTGCCAAAAGCTGTTGGGACACGTGACTGTGTAGTGATCTTCATAGTGCTTCAGCAGAGCTGATTTCAGCTCCTTGGGGGAATTCCAGACGTCAACGGTAAAACTGCCGACGTCATACACCGCCCAAGCCAGCGTCAGGACTGTTCCGACGCCTGTCGCCGCAGCGAGAATTTTCTTGCCCAGACCGCTGCCGATCACAGATATGGCTTTGCGGGCAAGCGTCTTTTGAATGAATTTCCGTCCGAGAAGGACGCCGACAAATGCCGCTGTTCCGCCGAGTGAAAGCTGTTTGCTCTCTGAAGCGCTCAGCTCGCCGCCCGTCAGGGAGAGATGTCCTTCTTCAGAAGCGACGCGAATCTGCTCTTCAAAAAACAGCTTCACCGCCGGCGCATTAGCAAGCGCGCCGACGCGCACCGCCTGAAGCGCCCTGTCAAAACTGCGGAGTTTGTCAAGGTAGGTATCTGTGAAGTTCTCCTCCACCTGCGCCAGGAAAAGACCGTAGTCTTTTGCAAACTCCAGAGGAACTGTATCCTGCACATGCTGGACGATGTTGTTCATGTTCATCGCGACCTGAAGCGACTCCATAACCCAGCTTTCGTCAAGTTTGCCGCGAAGAGAACGGTCAATGGCATCTGCAAGTTTTGATGACATGTCAGACTGCATCCACAGCAGCGCATAATCTTTCATGAACGACCTTTCTATTTCGTCCAGAAACTGTTTTCTGATCTGCGAATCTTCTAAGGCTGCGGTCTCGCTGTACTGAACGGATTCTTTTTCATACGCGCCGAGGGCTCCGAAAGCGTCTGAACAGTTCTGCAGAACGCACCCCATCAGCAGGATGAGGACTGCTGCAATTCGTTTAAACATCGCACACCTCCTTTCTGCGTTCGCATTGCGTTTTTTCAGTGCTGAATTTCGACTTTCGCAAACGGAAGGACCACAGCGCCCGCTGCTGCCATTTCGTCAAGGGCTTTTTTCTCATCGTCCGGCTCTACGTTCACCGCGCGGCACGCGTCGCTGACGAGCGTCACTTCAAAGCCCTCTTTGAGGCAGTCAAGGAGCGTGTTTTTGACGCAGTAATCTGTCGCCAGTCCGCACACGAGCAAATTGGTGATGCCGGCGTCGTGCATGATTGCTGCCGCCTGAGTTCCTGCGAGCGCTGAATAGTGACATTCATTCGGCTCTGTGTCCTTGTTGATGATCATCGCATCAACGGGCAGTTTGAGCTCTGAATGGAACTGAGCGCCGTCTGTCCCTGCAACGCAGTGAACCGGCCAGATTCCACCGAACTCTTTAAAGCTGCAGTGATCCGCAGGATGCCAGTCGCGGCTGGCGAAAACGACGCACCCGTGCTCTGCCGCAAGACTGATCAGTTTATTACAGACGGGAACAACGGCGTCTCCGTTCTTTACCTCCAAAGCTCCGCCGCCGCAAAAGTCCTTCTGAACGTCCACAATGAACAAAGCTGTCTTTTTCATTAACCTCTACCTCCACAGAGCGGTCGAGCGCACTTTTGCGCTCAAAATAAAGCAGAAAAGTCTGCCGCGTTTAATGATATCATTTTTCTTCCAATTGAAACAGAGCTGAAAGATTGTCTTATTATACCTCACACAAAATGTGTTTGTCGTGATAGTATAAGCTGATATTCTACGAGTTTGAGAATTATTAAGGAGACATCGCATGAGCACTTTTGACGTAGTAGTTATTGGCGGCGGTCCTGCCGGAATGATGGCAGCCGCCCGAGCAGCGCAGTACGGCGCGCGCGTCGCCCTGATTGAAAAAAATCTAGAGCTTGGGAAAAAGCTAATGCTGACGGGGCGCGGCCGCTGCAACTTCGCTCACGATCAGGATGATTGCGAGCAGCTTGCGGGTGAATACAGAAAAGGCGGCAGTTTCCTTCTGCCGGCGCTGCGCCGTTTTGACGTCAGCCGGACGCTTGCGTTTTTTCTGCGCCGCGGCGTCGCCGCAACGCATGAGCGCGGAAAGCGCATTTATCCCAGAGACGGTCAGGACGCGTCTGCCATCGTCAATGCTCTTTGGACCGCTTTGAAGGACGGCGGCGTTCACGTTCTCCGCGGCGCAGAGGTAAAGTCAATTGACTTTCTGGGCAAAAAAGCCCGCCGCGCCGCGACAGAGCGCGAAGACATTGAAGGACGCGCGTTTATCCTGGCGACGGGCGGTCTGTCTTTCCCGTGGACTGGCTCAACCGGCGACGGCTACCGCTGGGCTCGCAAAGCAGGTCACACTCTTGTCGATCCTTCACCTGCTCTGTGCCCCATTAAAATCCTTGAGCGGTTCAACGAAAAAATCGTCGGGCTGAAGCTGAAAAACGTCCGCGTCGTTCTGAAACAAGACAATACCCCTGTGACGGAGCGCTTCGGCGAAATGGACTTCACGCCGTTCGGCATTTCAGGCGCGATCATCATGGACATGGCTTCAACCGTCAGCGAGTGTCTGAAAAAGTCGCGCAACGTGACGCTTCACATCGACTTGAAACCCGCGCTTGACCCTGAGCGGCTTGACGCGCGCATTGGGCGCGACTTTGAGGAGTTCAGCGGCGACGCGCTGCGCTTTGCTCTGCGCAAAATGCTTCCCGGCGACATTATCCCTGAAGTTCTGAAAAAGGCGCGCCTCGATATGGGAAAACCCTGCGGAGAGACGACGCCGCAGGAACGTCTTGCACTGCGCCAGACGATGAAGAATTTCAGCGTTACTCCGGTGGAGCTTCTCGGATTTAGGCACGCCATTGTCACTGCCGGCGGCGTGAGCACTGACGAGATTGACCCGGAGACGATGGCGTCGCGGATTATCAGCAACCTCTTTTTTGCCGGCGAGGTGATTGACGTTGACGGGCCCACGGGCGGATACAATCTCCAGGAGTGCTGGAGCACCGGTTTTGCGGCAGGAAGCGCCGCAGCTGAATCGCTCGGGTTTGCCGAACCGACAGACCAGGACATCGTAAAACAGATGGTAGATGCTGAAGCCAGAAGAAAACTGAGAGAGCGCGAAGCGCAGCGAGAGGAGCAGTCTGACGAGATGAGCGCTATAAAAACCGGACCGACCGACAGCAAAGAGTTCTGCGGCTGGAGAGATCCCCGCTCTGCCGAAGTACAGCAGCCACAACAGGATAGCGAAAAAGAAAAAAGATTTTCTAAGGTTAAAGACGATTTTTCTGACCGCGACGAGCGGCCGCGCACCAACAGACCGCGCGAAGACAGACCGTTCAATCGCGACGAGCGGCCGCGCTATGACAGACCGCGCGACGACAGACCGTTCACTCGCGACGAGCGGCCGCGCGATGACAGACCGCGCGACGGCAGACCGTTCAATCGCGACGAGCGGCCGCGGTATGACAGACCTCGCGACGACAGGCCGTTCAGCCGCGATGAACGGCCGCGCTATGACAGACCGCGCGAAGACAGACCGTTCAATCGTGACGAGCGTCCGCGCTATGACAGACCGCGCGACGACAGACCATTCAACCGCGATGAGCGGCCGCGCTATGACAGACCGCGCGACGGCAGACCGTTCAACCGCGATGAGCGGCCGCGCTATGACAGACCGCGCGATGACAGACCGTTCAACCGCGATGAGCGTCCGCGCACC
>JAXEJY010000224.1:0-3451 GCA_034101315.1 Pyramidobacter sp. | reverse complement strand
GGCGCTCAACGGCGATTTCGCGCGCGCTGAGATTTACCCCAAGGTCACCAAGGCGCTCGGCGTCGTTCCTCTGGGCGCGTTTTATCTGGGCTCGCGCCAGATCAACACGCGCAGCAAACCCGTGTACACGCCGGAAGACCTGAAGGGCGTCCTTCTGCGCATGCCCGGACTTCCCACGTGGCTCTTCCTCGGCCGCGCGCTCGGCGCCAACCCCACGCCCATGGCGTTCGGCGAAGTGTACACGGGGCTCTCGACCGGCGCGATTGACGGACAGGACAACCCCATGCCGACAGTGAAGAACGCCAAGTTCTACGAAGTCGCAAAATACCTGTCGCTCACCTATCACGTCATCGACTCCATGCTCATCTGCGCCGCTGGCGACACGTGGGCAAAGCTGAGCCCCGCTCAGAGAGAAGCTCTTCAGAAAGCCGCCGACGACGCCCGCGCGTTCATCGACGAGACGAACCTGAAAGCCGAAGCTGAGCTGACGGAGTTCTTCAAAGCCAACGGCGTCACCGTTGTCACGCCCGACATCAAGGCGTTTAAGGACAAAGTCTCCGCCGCCTATCTGGCGGATAAAGAAATGTCCGGCGCGTGGGACATGGATCTGTACAAAAAAGTTCAGAACATCAAATAACAGCGCAGCAGCGCGGCGGGCAGGGAGCGGCGCTCTCTGCCCGCTTTGCCGCTGAACAAACAAAAAAGGAGAATTGTGCGTGCCGCTCAAAAAACTCGCTTCCTCCGCTGTAAACTTTCTTGAGACGGTCATTCCGCCTCTTTCATTTCTCGTCCTGTTCATCGTGTTTCTCATCGCCATCGTCACGCGCTACGTTCTCAAGCAGCCTACGCCGTGGACCATGGAAGTGAGCGTTCTCGCCTACATGTGGACGGTCTACTTCGGCGCGGCATGGTGTACGCGAACCGACTCCAACGTCGTGTTCTCCCTCGTCTACGATTCCGTTTCCGCGCGCGCGCAGAAGTTTTTCAGAGTCGCGCAGAACATGATCCTGATCGCCTTTATGGGATACGCCTTTATTCCTTTCACGAAAAGAATCCTGAAAATGAGCACGGGCACAGGCGTCTTGAACATCCCGTTCCGCTGGGCATACCTGCCTTTTATCGTCATGACGGCTCTGGTCATGCTCCACTGCGCCGCGCAGATTCTGCGCGACTGCACGGGCACCAAGCCGGAGGAGGCGCGCCGATGACGTGGTATGCCGCTGTTCCTTTCGCCGTTTTGGCGCTGATGTTCGTCCTGCGCATGCCTGTCGCGTTCGCCCTTCTCGTTTCCAGCCTGTCCTACTTCATCGTCAGCGGCGAGCCGCTGTCCATCGCGGTCAACACGCTGGTCAACGGCATGTTCAGCAACTATCTGATCCTCGCCGCGCCCCTGTTTATCTTCACCGCCAACGTCATGAACTCCGGTCAGATCACCGAAAAAGTCTTCGGATTCGCCAACGGACTCCTCGGGTCGCTTCGCGGCGGCTCGGGACACGTCAACGTGTTCGCCTCGCTCGTCTTTTCCGGCATGACAGGATCTGCCATTGCCGACGCTTCAGGACTTGGGCTGATGGAGATTGAGCAGATGAGAAAAGAGGGCTATGACGACGGATTTTCCTGCGCCATCACCGCAGCCAGCGCGACAATCGGGCCGATTTTCCCGCCGTCCATTCCCTTCGTCATCTACGCCATGCTCTCCGGCGCGTCCATTTCGGCTCTGTTCATGGGCGGCATGGTGCCTGGCGTCCTCCTGGCAATTCTTCTCATGCTCTACAACGCCTGGATCTCCAAGAAGAGAAACTACCCCCGCGGTCCGCAGTTCACGCGCCGCGAGTTTTTGTCCTACACGATATCGTCCATTCCGGCGCTTCTGACGCCCGTCATCCTGCTGGGAGGCATTTACGGCGGCGCCATCACGCCGACAGAGGCAGGCGCTATTGCCGCTCTGTACTCAATTATCATTTCCGTGCTGGTCTACCGCTCCATGTCGCCGCGCGCCCTGTGGAAAATCCTGCGCGACACGGCGCAGATGACCGCGTCGCTCGGCATCATGATCGGCTGCGCCATTCTTTTTGCGCAGGTCGTCGCCTTGGAGCAGATTCCTGAGCACGCCGCGCAGTTCATTTTGAACTACTCCCACAGCCCTGCCGTCTTTTTGATGGTCGTCAACGTTCTGTTCCTCGTGCTGGGCATGATCACCGACGTCAGCGTCATTCAGCTTGTCTTCGTCCCCATGGTCATTCCTCTGGTGCGCGAGCTGGGAATCGATCTGGTTCATTTCGGCGTCGTCATCACGTTCAACATGATGATCGGCCTGTCGACGCCTCCGTTTGGAATGCTGCTCTTCGTCGTGTCCGGCATCTCAAAGACGCCCATCGGCGCCGTCATCAAAGAGCTGTGGCCCATGATCCTCGTCATGCTGGCGCTGCTTCTTCTGCTGACCTACGTGCCGTCCGTCGTCATGTTCCTGCCGCGCTTCTTCCTCGGCGCGTAAAACTCCAGCAAAAAGCGGACAGAGAGTTTTTGAATAAACTCTCTGTCCGCTTATTTTTATTTCTTTTTCCAGCCAGCTAGCACTGGCTGCACTGTTTTGCGCCGTCTGAATGGCAGTGCCCGCACGCTCCGCCGCAGCCTGAACAGCCGCAGCAGCCGCCTTTTTGATGCGCGCGGACAAGATGTCTGACGTTGAGCGCCAGAACGCCCAGAACGATCAGAGATCCGACAATTGTCGACAGGTTTTCAGAGAAAAAGTTCATCATCTGTGTCACCTCACGAACACGAGTTCAGCTCAGAATTTAGCGGCAGGCATTGCAGCGCGTGCAGACTCTGCCGCGGTAGGGATTCGGGCGGAACAGCAGATACACCGTCAGCGCCAGGACAGCAAACGCGGCATACGTCAGAGCTGTCATGGGAGAGCCGGTGGCAGCCATTCCAATCTGATAGGCGACGAACGATGCGGCGTAGGCGAACAGACACATGTAGCCGATGGCGCCCCACGTCCACGCGGCGCTGTTCATCTCGCGGCGAATCGCGCCCATGGCGGCAAAGCACGGAGCGCACAGCAGGTTGAAGAGCATGAAGCTGTACGCTGAAAGGCGCGTGAAGTCTCCGGCGAGGCTGCCCCAAATTTCAGCTCCGTCCTCAGCCACTTCGGCAAAGCCGTAGAGGACGCCGAATGTGCCGACGACGGTCTCTTTACCGATAAGACCTGTAAACGTGGCGACGGCGGCTTTCCAGCTGCCGAAGCCGAGCGGGGCGAACAGCGGCGCGACGAGTGAACCGATGGAGCTCAGAAGGCTTGAGTTGTTGTCCTCCGCCATGCCGAATCCCGCCTCGCCCCAGCCGAAACTCTGCAGGAACCACAGGATCACCGACGACAGGAGAATGATTGTTCCGGCGCGTTTAATAAAGCTCCAGCCGCGCTCCCACGACGCGCGCAGGATGTTTTCAG
>JAXEJY010000223.1:0-14569 GCA_034101315.1 Pyramidobacter sp. | reverse complement strand
ACAGCTGATGGATCTTATCGTTGACTATCTGCCCAGCCCTCTGGACATGCGCGAGCGTCCTGCGGTTAAAGGCGGAGAAAAAGACATCTTCATCAAAGCTGATCCCGCCGCTCCGTTCAGCGCGCTCTGCTTCAAAGTCATGGTCGACCCCTATGTCGGCAAGCTTTCATTTATCCGCGTGAACTCCGGAACGCTGACGACGGATCAGACCATCTACAACGTCTCGGCGCAGGAAGAGGAGCGTATCAGCGGATTCAAGATCATGCAGGGCAAGGACGGAACGGACGTCAAAGAAATCACGACCGGCATGATCGTCGCCATTCCCAAGCTCCAGAGCACCAAAGTCGGCGATACGCTCGGCATGGCAGGCAGCACCGTTCTGTATCCGCAGATTAAATTCCCCAAGCCGATCTATTCCGTCGCGATTGACGCCGCCAGCCGCGCCGATGAAGACAAACTCGGCAACGCAATGCGGAGAATGCTGGAAGAAGACCGTACGCTCGTCTTTGAGAAAAACGTCGAAACCAACGACAACATCCTCTCCGGCATGGGCAACCTGCATATTGACATCGTCCTTGACAAGATCAAAGAGCGCTTCGGCGTCAATCTGAACACCCGCACACCTCAGGTTGCATACCGCGAGACGATCCGCAAGGCGGCAAAGGCTCAGGGTAAGCATAAGAAACAGACCGGCGGTCACGGCCAGTACGGCGATGTCCATATTGAATTCTCACCGCTGCCGAGAGGCGAGGGATTCGTGTTCGAAGACAACATCACCGGCGGCACAGTTCCCAAACAGTACATTCCTGCCGTTGAAAAAGGACTGCGCGAATGCCTGACGAAGGGCGTTCTTGCTGCGTTCCCGACCGTTGACTTTAAAGCCTCTCTGTTCTTTGGTTCATACCACGATGTCGACTCGTCAGAAATGGCGTTCAAGACAGCGGCTCATCTTGCCTTTAAGAAGGGCATGATGGAAGCCAGTCCCATTCTCCTTGAGCCCATCATGGACGTTGAAGTCACCGTTGCCGACCAGTATCTCGGCGACATCATGGGCGACTTCAACTCTCGCCGCGGCAGAATCATGGGCGTTGATTCCCTCGGACACCTTCAGATTGTCAAGGCGCAGGTGCCTCAGGCTGAGATGTTCCAGTACGCCATTCAGCTCCGTTCTATCACCTCCGGTCGCGGATCATTCACGATGGACTTCTCGCACTATGACACAGTCCCCGAAGAGATCACGAAGAAGATCATCGCCGCCCGTCAGGGACTCCTTACAGACGAAGAAGAATAACGCTTCCTTTTCTTGTGCAATCTGCGTTAAAAGAGCCTGCTTTCGGATTCAAACCCCGAAAGCAGGCTCTTTTGTGTTATGATAACTGCGCAGGTTATAATTCAGAAAAAGGGGATTGCATCGTGAAAAAAATCTATCTTTTCGGCAACTGGAAAATGAACCAAACGATACAGGAAACAGAGACCTTTGCTCATTCGCTGTCAGAGCGTTTTTCAGAGAATCCTCAGTTGAAAGGAGCGACGGAGTTCTGCATTTTCCCGCCGTTCCTTTCAATTGCGCGCGCCGTAGAAACGCTTGCGCCTCAGGGCGTGCGCATTGGCGCGCAAAACGTGAACGACCACGAAAGCGGCGCCTACACAGGCGAAGTGTCGCCGTACATGCTGGCAGAAGCTGGCTGCACGTACGCACTTATCGGTCACAGCGAGCGGCGTCACATTTACGGCGAAACATCTGAGCTTGTCAACTTGAAAGCGCTGAATTGTTTATCATCAGGTATCATTCCTGTTGTGTGCGTCGGCGAAACGCTGGACGAGCGATTGGCAGGCAAAACAAACGCAGTTGTCAAAAAACAGCTGATGACAGGCATACAAAACTTTGAGCTAAACGCAGCATACCTCGTCGCGTATGAGCCAGTTTGGGCAATCGGCACAGGCAAAGCCGCCAGCGCGAGCGACGCTGAGGAAGTATGCGCTTTTATAAAGAGCTGCGCCGACGTACCTGCCGTCCTGTACGGCGGATCAGTCAAACCCTCCAACGCCGCCGAAATCTTCTCTCAGCCGTCAATTGACGGCGGCCTGATCGGCGGTGCGTCATTAAAAGCTGCCGATTACTTTGGAATCCTTGCAGCATTTCGAAACGCGGAAGCCGCTGCGCACGCATAATGTTCGCCGGCAGTAACAAGAAACAGATGCTGCGCAGACAGTTTAAGCGAGCAAAAGCTCCTTATTGTGTCACAAAGTGACGCATCATACAGCCACATAAAAAAAGAGCTCTCAAAGCGCCGATTTGGGCTTTGAGAGCTCTTTTTAGACTCATAATGTAACATAAGATACATTATAGGACATGAAAGAAACGTCTACCATGCATGCTTTGCACCGGTTCTTACGGACACCTTTCTTCTCTTCTACTCGTCCGTAAACCATGCCTTGGGACCTTTTTAGCGACGCAAATTCTTGCTTCTAACGTTTCAAGCGGTACGCGCGGCAGCCAGAGAAGTTCTCCGTCTGCCGCGCGCTTATGTCAACACGCAAGGGCTGAAACAGCCGACAGAGCTGTTTCAGTTGTTACTGAAGCCACGCACCAAGGCCGTCGCGTTCGATTTGAGTTTTTGTCGGCAAGCCAGTCACTATGAGCGGCTTTTGAACGAGTGTCTCGCAGAACTCAAACCATACATGAAGGATCTCAAGCGTAATACCGACTCGCTCTTCAATTGGATGCTTGGCATCGTGAAGCGGGTCTGGCTTTACGGCGTATTCGTTCATTCCTGGGTTCGGCGTTTCGCTTAAAAAAGGTATGCAGTCAGTTTCATTGCCGATTTCATAATGAGAAATTCCGCGGAATCCTGGAATAGACGCTTCCGGCTTCAGATTGACGCCTCTGTCGCCAAGCTCGAAGACCATCTCGACGCACTGTTCAATGTATTTAGGGTTTGTGATCAAGGAATAGGATAACGTCCCGCCGGGCATCATCTTCCCTGTCTTGACGTCGAGAACTTCTTCAGGAGGAATTGCTTCATGGATATCCATGCACGTGTTGATCTTCTCTCGGCGTATGAGCTCCATCACGCCGAATGTAACCATCTGCGCCGGTGTGCCGTCAGCAACTCCCGGGTAATTTCGGTTGATGTTGCGCCATTCAGAGCCGTCCTCGTGAGTATACCCAGACGGATGGACAAATTTTTCCGGGTCTGTCTCCCCTGCCTTCAAGGGAATTCTACGGTCGCCATAGCTCAGCCAGCGTTTGCCTGTTCGTCCTTCAAGAAGAAGCTGAGGTGGAACTTGCCCGAGCTGATCAGGTACTGACATGCCTGCAGCGTTGAGGCATGGAATGACAAAGATTCTCCCCTGCTGAACTTCAGCGTTTTCCAGCAGGACACTAGCCGTTGCCGGTCCGGCTATTTCGCGCGGGTGCGTAGCTGCCATTATAAGGGCTGAAGCCCCCTGCTGCTTTCCCTCCATAAGATAAACAGGCGTGTCGTACTCTGTTCCTCTCAAATGGGGGTTATACTCAGAAAGCCAAAGTATGCGCGACACTCCGTATCCGGGACGCACGTCCATGCGGAACGCTCCCCATGCGCTCCCATTCAGGCTTGCAGCGAGCAAAAATGCTGCAGCGCACACGATATGCGCGACTTTTTTTATCGTCAATTGAATCACGCTCCAACTCACTGTGTTAAAAAGGCAGACCGGAGATATCTCCAGTCTGCCTTCGCGTTACTGCTATTCTGTCTTCGGATTAGAATCCGACCGGAACGCCGAGACGTCTGCCGTCAGCGCCGCCGTTGATGAATTTTTTAGGATCCTTCGTGTTGTAGTCAAACATGATTCCCTGAGCGCCGCCAAGATACAGGGGCTCAGAAAGCTTGACTTCGTAGCCCATCGCTTCAAGCGTCTTCACAAGCGTGGGATCGGCGCGGTCGTTCTCTGTGTGGAGCGCTTTGCCTTTCTGATTGTGGAAGCGTGAAGCTTCAATGGCTTCGTCCATGATCATGCCGTGGTCAACAACGTTCATGATGATCTGAGCGACAGCCGTGAGGATACGGGTTGCGCCGGGCGAACCGATGCTCATGAAAGGACGGTTCTGGGGATCAAGAACGATGGAGGGGCTCATCGCGGAAAGGGGACGCTTGCCGGGTTCGGGAGCGTTGACGCTGTTGGGGTTTGATGAGAAGTCATCCATCTCGTCGTTCAGCAGGAAGCCGTATTCGGGAACGAAAACGGTCGATCCCATGAAGAAGTTGATGGTGTTCGTGGACGTGACGACGTTGCCGTGCTGGTCCGCGACGGAGAAGCTGCTGGTTGAGTAATGCTCGTCAGCCATGCCTGCTTCGTAAGCCGCTTTTTTCTCGACGGTCTCATATGCCCAAGGATCGCCGGGTTTGACGTCGACTGCAACTTCATCGGTGATCTCCGCAGCCAGTTTCTTGGCGTATTCTTTTGACTGAAGGCCCTGAAGAGGAACCTTTGCGTACGCGGTGTCAGCCATGTACTGTCCGCGGTCGGCAAACATTTTCTTTGTGGCTTCAGAAAAGATATGTACCTTCTTCGCGGAGTTGAAGCCCATGCCCTTAACATCGTAGTTCTCCATGATGTTGAGGAGCTGAGCGATGTGCACACCGCCGCTTGATGCGGGAGGAACTGAGTAGATCTTGTAGCCGCGGTAATCAGCAACCATCGGGGTGCGGACGTACATCTTGTAGTTCGCGAGGTCTTCCATGGTCATCTTGCCGCCGGAGTTGTTGACAGCCTTGCAGATTGCTTCGCCAACTTCGCCTTTGTAGAAAACGTCAATGCCTTTTTCGCCGATCAGACGGAAAAGCTTGGCAAGAGCGGGCTGTTTAAGCACCATGCCGGCGTCAAGAGGCAGACCCTCGCTGAGGAAAGGAAGCGTGTCAGGATCGTTGTACTTGCAAAGGTTCTCAAAGTTGTCAACGATGAACGCCTTCTGAGCTTCAACGAGCGTGAAGCCCTCTTCAGCAAGCTTGATGGCGGGGGCAGCAACTTCAGCGAAAGTCATCGTGCCGTAGTTCTTCAGAGCGTAGTCCATACCCATAAGCCAGCCGGGGACGCCGATTGACTTTCCGCCGCGCTCAGACCATTTTTCTTTCTTGGCCTGTTCTGAAGCGAACATGTCTTTCGTCGCTGAAGCAGGAGCCTGCTCGCGGTAGTCAAGGCAAATAATTTCCTTTGTCTTCGCAGAGTAGATGGTCGTAAAACCGCCACCGCCGATACCGGAGGCGTTGAATTCAACGACGTTCAGGGCAAGAGCCGTCGCAACTGCTGCATCAATGGCGTTTCCGCCTTTCTGCATGATCTCAACGCCGGCTTTGGATGCCAGTTCATGAGCTGCTGCTACCATGCCGTGCTCTGCGTACACTTCATTGACCTCCACTGCGCCAGCGCTGACTGCAGCGCTGAAAACAAGAGAAGCCGCCGTAAATACCATAGCCAATTTCTTCATGTGTTTCCCTCCCTGTAGTTTTTAATGCACGAAAGCACACTGCTTTCGCTAAAGCCTAATGCGATGCATGAAACAAACGGAAGAAACAGGTTGAACTATTTTGCGTCAGGAGCAACAGCGAGGAATGCGCCCAGTCCTTCGCTGATGATCTCGTCGTACGACGGGATGTTCTCGACGACGATATCCTTGCCTTCGCGCACTTCGCCAATCAGGTCGAGGAATGTCTTAACAGCGGTGACGTGACGGGCAGTGCGCAGTTCAAGTGTCTGGCTGTCTACATACGGAATGAACAGAACGCCAAGCTGTGCGGCTTTCGCGTATGCTTTATCGCGTCCAGTCAGTACAAGTGCTTCGTTGGTGCGGCCTCTCAGACGTCCCTGAGCTGGGTTGCCGGACTCCATCAGGATGGGCATGAGCGTAGGAATGCTGTCGCCCCATTCGCGGTGGCTCAGACCGCGGAAGTTGACGGGCGAAGGCTCTAAGCGCATGGGGATTTCGTTCATCTCAAGCTCCATGCAGACCATTGCTGCCAGCTCCATGGAGTTCTCGTGAGCGACGATTGCATTGATGACAGGATATTCCGGCGAAGCTTCGTGGAGGTCAAACGCAATATCAACGTTCTCTTTCTTCAGAAGCTCAATGACAGCCAATCCGACAAGCTGCGTCAGACCGTCATTTTTCGTTCCGGGATAGGAGCGGTTCAGGTTGCTGCGCGAGCCTCCGTCAAGCTTCTGCTGTGACGGATAATGGATATATACATCAGGCTCAGGCCACTGGTCAATGGGGTTTGTCGCACGGGAGCCGTACTTGAAGACGCGGGACTTGCCGTCTTTCTGCTGGATCGTAAAGTGCTGAGGCGCAGCGTCCTGAGGCGAGTTGTGCGTCGTCGCGGAGAGGTTTGCAAAGGGCATAACGATCATGCGTCCCTGCTTCACTTTCGCGCGCTCAAGATACATCAGCGCAGCCATCGGACCAGAGGGTTCATTCGGGTGAGTTCCGCCCATGATGAAGACTGTGCCGCCTTCGGCTTCACCTTTCTGAATGTAGACAGGCGTGTCGCCGTGCGTGCCTTTTAATGCAGGCTCCCATTCCGAAAGCATGTGCGCTTCAAAGTCAGGAGTGGGATAAATAACATCAGGCTTCCACATTTCCATGAAAGACTGCGCCGTGAACCAGCAAACAGCAGCGACGCACACGCACAGCGCAGCGGCTGTGAGAGGCGTGCCTTTTACTTTGTATTCCATATGACAGGCCTCCCTTTACTTAATCATAAGCAGACGAAGCACCATGGGGATAAGAACCATGGCACCAGTTACCTGTTTCCAGAATGAGCGCTCAGTGAACATGCAGCGCAGGACAAAAATCATAACGAAGAGCAGAATGCCTCTGTAGATAAGTGTCATAAAGCTCTCCCTCCCTACTTGATGAAATTCGCAATGGTGTTGCTGTACAGAATCACAGCAATACCCCAGGCTGCCAGGACAAAACCGGGCAGAAGGCACTTCTTAAGTACCTTGAAGTAGTTGTCTTCGCCGACAACCTGAGCGGCAAAGATACCCGCCAGCGCCGTCGGGGGCATAAGATCACCAAGCGAGGCAATTAAGCTCAGCGCGGAAGCGACGATGACAGAGTCAAAGCTGAGCATCGCAAGGAGGAACGGAACGCCGAGGACTGAAGCTGAACCGAAGGACGAAACTGCACCGAAGAGAGGCATTGAGATTACAATGCCAAGATACAGCGTCCAGCTGGGAAGGCTCAGCGCAGAGACGACGATGAATCCCTGAACGCCGATGAGCGTCATGATCTGGATAAACATGCCGACGCCCATAAGGATGCCCAAGACGGGAAGGCAGTCGTTGATGGCTTCCGTCACAGTTTCAACGGGATTCCACTTGACACCGGTGAGGAATCCTGCCGCAGCGGAGATGAGGAAAATCAAAGGCATGCCAAGCCCGGGCCATGAGGTTGCAAAGACCTGTTCGACTACAAAAAGAACAATCAGCGTCAGAACAGGGAGCGAAAGCCGGAGACTCAAAGGCTCGCGCGACATTTTAGTAAGCTGTTCTTCCAGTGCCGCTTCGTCTTTAAAGTGGCGAATGTCGGGATAAATCATGGTGAGAGAATAGACAACCGCCAAAGGCATCGTGCAGAAAAGCAGAGGAAGCGCAAATCCGACGTAGGGAATGTCGACGCCGGCGCAGATGATCATGGCAGGAATGCTGATGGGCGGGGCAATCATGCCCAGCAGAGCACCCATTGAAATGACAGCAGCTGTTTTGACTTTAGTCATTCCAAGAGTCATCATGACAGGCGCGACAAGCGCTCCGGTCGTGAGAACAGAGGCTGTTGACGAACCCGTAATCATGCCGGGGACCATGATGATGAGCATCAGACCAATGCTGAGCAGCGCAGGATAACGGCGGAATTTTCTGATGACCCATGCTGAGATGGCATCAAGAAGCCCGATCTTCAGCACAACTTTCATGAGGATCATTGCCGTAGCAATGACGAGAATTGTGTTGACGTATCCGAACTCGCCTTCAACGATGTGGCGCAGAGGAACTCCTTCACCGGCAGCCAGTGCCGCAGTAATCGCTGCCAATGCCATCGCGACAGCAATCGGGAGTTTCCAGTAGAACGCGCCGAACGCAAAAACTGCAATTAGAAGGAAGGCATAAAAGCCTTCCGGCCAAAACCACTCCATCGAAACGACCTGCTACTTTACGTTCCAGCCAGAGAGAATCTTGGCGAGAGGTTCTTTGCAGCCCTTGACGTTGGCAGCGGTCAGGATCTCAATGTTCTTGGCCTCGGCATATTTCGTGAAGATTCCGTCAGTGTTGCCGCCGTCGACAATGATCATCGCGTCGCCGTAGGGAGCAGCAGCGTTGACGAAAAGGTCGGAAAGCGTTCCGCGGCGTCCTTCTCCGCCGACGTGCATGATAAGAATCTTCATGCCCTTAGCAACGGCTGCATCGCAGAGAGCTTTTGTGCGGACAACTTCCTGCTCTTTGTCAATGCCGGCAGCGCCGAGTCCCTTTGAGCTGCCGCCGACAACAGCGATGAGAACCTTCTGATCTGTCAGGGCTTCAGGTTTCATCAGAGCTTCAAAATCGGGCGTGACTTTAAGGCTGCGAAGGACAACCTTGACCATCATCGCATCGGGGCCCTGTCCGATTGAGGTCAGCGCAACGTCAGCAGCAAGAGCAGCCGCTGAAAAAGCAAGAACAGCACAGAAAGCAAGAGCAACGCGTTTCATTTTCATCACAGACAACCTCCTTGAAATATCCGGCAAAATTTGCGTTTGCCGCGAATGATATTTGAATTTTAGTGTAATGTTTCCAGCCGGTCAATTATTTTTCTCTTTTTTCTCTCTTGTTATAAGCCGCACAAACTCTGTATCTGAGGGGCGCGAATAAATTGTCCTGGGGCGTCCGCTCCGATTTTCATCGATTTCAGCGTGACGGTTCAGCTGCCCTTTTCGGACAAGATATTCGAGATATCTGTGCGCTGTCTGATATGCCAATCCGCTTCGTTCTGCGGCTTCAGATGCTGTCATAACCGTCTTCTCGCTGAACAGAGCGTTCACTCGCCGTGCCGTTTCTTCTGAAAGTCCCTTGCTGCGGCGATCAGCGTTTTCATACTGACGGTAGCGAAACAGCTCCGCGTGCAGTGAAATTCGGGCCGAAAAATCGGCGAGCCGGAGCGGCTTGGAAATAAAATCGTCAGCGCCGGCGACAAGAAGAGATCGGGCGACATCAGGAGATTCCTCAACCGTCAGCGCAAGCAGAACCGTCCTGCGAGAGATCTGACGTGCTTCTCTGATCAAATCAATACCGCTCATTTCGGGCATGTGATAATCAATCATCAAAATGTCCACAAGACCGCGGCGCACCCACTCCAAAGCCTCGGCCGGATGCGTCGTGATGCGAATTTCCCAGCCGAGCGAGTCAGCCATCGCCTTAACAGTGTAGAGAATAGCGTCGTCATCGTCGACGACCCCAAGAACGAAATGAATCATTATTGACACTCCTCTGGAAGCCTTAAAACACACCGAACTCCCCCGTCAAACCTGTTATGCAGAGAAAAACTGCCGTTCCCTGCCTTAACGGCGTCCTTCACAAACGCCAGCCCTAAACCTGACGATCCCCATGACGACGATGTTCCCTCTTCAGGCTGAAGAAAACCTGGACCGTTGTCCTCAACTGTCAGAAACACCCCGCGATCATCTGCCTTCGCTCTGAGCCGGATTTCAGGCAATGAAGACCTTTCAGTGGCGTGCCAGGCGTTTTCAAGCAGATTGACAAGCGCGCGTGACAGCCTGATAAGGTTGACATGCACTTTTCTGTCCTTCACGTTGTCTGCGCACACAAGAACGACATACTTCCCCCAGCAGAGCGGGCGTATCTGCGACAACGTATACCCCAGCAGCTCATCGACACTGACCGACCGCGCCGCGTCGGGGTTGCGGATTTCTGATATCATCTGATTCATTTTCTCAGCCGCCGTCAGAATGTTGCGCGCGTGTTCTGACACGACTTTGGCAGGATTCATGGTCAGCAAGTCTGCCAAACCTGTAACGACGGTAAGCGGACGCTTTAAGTCATGGACAAGGTACTGCATTTCCTGATAAAGACGGGCACGCGCCTGATGATGTTTCAAATGCGCCAGCTCCTGCTCGCGAAGCCGAAGGAGGTGCATCTGCCGAATTCTTTTTTCGTAGCTCACAAACAGGGCGGCAAGGAGCAGCGTCACGCAGAACATAAACGTAAAACTGAGAGAGCTGAACGCATCAAGAAGACTGCCGTCATCAAGTAGCAGCCCCATCTGCTTGACTGCCATGCTCAGTTCTCCTCTGCCGAATCCGTACGGGGTCAAAATAGGAATGAGGTCAAGCCATTGCGTAGAAAGGATAAAAAGCGACTGGATCAGCAGTTTGTAGAAATAACGCGAGACGTCATGACAGAGTATCTGAAGAATAACCACTGTCGAAAGGGTTAGAATTGCAGGAACCCCGAAATGCGGCATGAGCAAAAGATGAAAGTAATTGGCACAGAGATAGCACACCGGAATTCCGGCGACCGGCAAAAAAAGCCTCAGCTGCGGGCATTTCAGCGCGACGGAGGCCCCTTCTGACACGAGAAACCAGCCATTGTACAAGAGCACGCCGCGCAGAGCATTAATGACGACGAGCCAGAACGACGCCACGAGGACATATCCTCCGTCGTAGTACACTGCAGCTTTTGACAAATTATAAAATACAGGGGCCGTCATTTGACTGATGATCTGATTCACGCCCCAAAGACACAGCAGTACGCTGCCGACGACGCATTGGACGTTCCATGTTTTCATTCAGAAATTCACCTCAGTTCAAATATTTCGACCCGGCTATTATAGCGCAGAGGGAGCGGCTGTCCAAACAAAGCAAATAAAAACAATAAAAGGCCACACGGCGCTGTTCGCAAACCGTGCAGCCCTTTATTTTGGAGGTGGTTTTCAGTCAAATAAATGAGGGATTAAAACAGACGGAAGCTTAGTCT
Organism: Pyramidobacter sp.; assembly: GCA_034101315.1. GTDB lineage: Bacteria > Synergistota > Synergistia > Synergistales > Dethiosulfovibrionaceae > Pyramidobacter. Next base: position 3,562 of record JAXEJY010000223.1, on the reverse strand, counting down.
TCCGCAGCAAGGCCTTTCTGCATGACCGCGAGGGCCGCGCCGGGCTGGACATTCATGCCGAGTTTGAGGCATGCACGCTCAACAGCCGCAATAGCCCCGATCATGACATGCTTGTCAATGTTGCCCATGTGACCAAGGCGGAATCCCTTGCCGGCAAATGCGCCGAGGCAGCCGGCAACCTGAGCGCCTTCAGCGCCGACAAGCGAGCGGAACTTGGCGTCGTCAACATTCTCGCTCTCAGGATACAGGTAGACAGAAAGCGTCGGAGCGCGGAATCCTTCTTCAGCGGCGACCTTAAAGCCGATCGCTTCAAGAGCAGCGTCAAACAGCTTCGCCATGCGGATATGACGGTCGTAGCGCTCGTCAAGACCTTCTTCTTTGATGACGCGGACAGCTTCTTTAAGCGCCCAGATCATGTTGACGGGAGGCGTGCCCCAGTACTTTGAAGGATCCTTCATGATGGGCTGCCACTCTTCAAAGTCAGCATATGCTTCGGGGATCAGCTCGCCAAGAGCTTTGCGGCGGTCAAGAGCGGCCTGAGAAGCGAACAGGATGGTAAGTCCGGGAGCGACGCCGAATGCCTTCTGCGAGCAGGTAAGAAGGACGTCGATGTTCATCTCTTTCAGGTTGGAGCGAACGCCGGCGGCGGCGGCGACTGCGTCAACAATGTAGATTGTCTCAGGGTGCTTGGCAAGGACGGCGCCGATTTCAGCGATCGGGGCGACAACTCCGGTTGAAGTTTCAACGTGCGTCACAGTAACCGCAGCGTACTTCTTCTCAGCGAGTTTTTTCTCCACCATCTCAGCGGTAACGCTGGTTCCCCAGTGGTCAGCGGCAAGGATATCGAGGTTAAGCCCCTTGCGAAGGCACATTTTCTTGAAGCGGTCGCCAAATGCGCCGTTCGTGCACACAAGGATATTGTCGCCGGCTTTTGTCGTGTTGGCAAGAGCCATTTCCATGCCAAGCGTGCCGGAACCCGCGATCACGAACGACTGCTCAGCGCCCCACATCTCGTTAAGGTCAAGGACAAGCTGCTTGAAGTCAGCGATAAAGTCGGCATCGCCGAAAGCAACCGTAGGACGCGCCATCTGATCCTGAATTGAACGGAGAACAGGCGTAGGACCAGGGATCATAACGAGCTTTTCAGTCTTAATCATTACAAATTCCTCCTTGAAAATTTAATTAGTTGTTCAACTCTTCAAGCGCCGTATAGCCGGCACTGCTGCTGCCAATAAAATTTCAGGCGCACACTAGACTTTAAGGTTCCAGCCAGTCTTCTCCTGGAATGTGTCGATAATTCCGTAAAGCGTCGGCTTCAGCTCTTCCTTCAGAGGCATGAAGGGCAGGCGGAGCGGACCGCCGTAGTAGCCAAGGTACTCCATCGCCGCCTTGAGTCCGGGGACGCCGAACTTAGCGGTAACAGCTGCGTTCAGAGGAATCAGGTCAAACTGCATCTGACGTGCCTTGTCGTACTCGCCGGCGACGCAAAGGTCGAAGAGTTCAGCGCAGAAGTCAGGGGCGATATTTGCAACCGCAAGCGTGCCGCCTTTTCCGCCCATAACCGTCGTGGGCATAAGGAAGCTGCCGCTGCCCGCAAAAACGCTGAATTCGGGCTTAGTGTAGCCGATCGCTTCAGAAATCTGAGCAATAGCGCCGCCGCTGTCCTTGATTCCGACGATGTTGGGGTGCTTTGCAAGAGCGACCGTCACCGCGGCAGGAATGTTGAACGACGAGTTGCCAGGCATGTTGTAGATCATCACAGGCAGAGGCGACGCGTCAGCGACTGCGGTGAAGTGCGCTTTAAGACCATCCGGCGTGAGAGCTCCCTTGTAATACGTGGGGTTGAGAACGAGAACAGCGTCCGCGCCGGCGTCTGCGGCTGCTTTATTCATGCGGATTGTGGCATATGCTGACTCGCAGCCTGTACCGGCAATCATCATCTTCTCAGCAGGGAGAACTTTGCGGACAAACTTCATCAGCTCCACTTTTTCTTCTTCAAGGAGCGAGACAAACTCGCCATTGCTTCCCATGACGACAAGCCCGGCGAGACGGGTTTTGCCCAGACGCTCGATGTTCGACTTCAGATGATCCCAGTCAATTGTTCCGTCTTCCTTGAAAAGTGTGGGGATGGGCGCAAAAATTCCTCTGATATCTTTCATAACTCCAAAGACCTCCTATGAAATGTTGGCTAAATGTACTGGAGCTTCTCATATTATCGATTGTTTACAGTGCATTTTAATCATTCTTTGTCTTACTGTCAAGTACAATTATTTAAATTTCGTAAATGTTTTTCCAGATGCCCATCTCCTTGCGGGATTAAATGAGGGTACTCAGCAAAATTACGGGTTTTTCCTCTGTATTCTGTATACTTTTTACTACCTCTTGTCATTTAATAGTTATTGAACTATAATAACCAACAGAATCATTTTCGGTTTGGATTTGATTCTCAACTTTATTTTACTAGGGAGGGTTTATTGATTATGAAGAAACTGAACATCACAGCTCTTGCAGTCCTCGGCATTTTTGCCGCCAGAGCTGCTTTTGCGGCGCCTGCGCAGTACATCATGGGCACAGGCGGAACGGCCGGCACGTATTATCCGCTCGGCGGCGCTCTGTCGCAGATCATCACCGACCACAGCAACGGCGTTGTCAGCGTCGTCGCGCAGGCAACCGGCGCTTCGGTTGAAAACCTCAACATGCTCAACGCTGGCGACATGGACCTCGCTCTTTCACAGAACGACACGGCTGACTATGCCAAAAAAGGAACCACGTTCTTTAAGGCTCCTCTGAAAAACGTCGTCGGCATCTGCCGTATCTATCCTGAGCACATTCAGATCGCCGTTGCAGCTGACAGCGACATCAAGGATCTCAGCGGATTCATTGGCAAAAACCTTTCCGTCGGCGCCCCCGGCTCCGGTAACGAAGCGAACGCCCGCCAGATCCTCGGCGAACTTAAGATGCATGACGGCAAAAACTACGTCGGATTCAACCCTCATTTCCTGTCCTACGCCGAGTCCACGTCCCACTTCAAAGATCGTCAGATCGACGGTTTCATGTTCACGACCGGCGCTCCCAACTCCGGCATTCAGGAAATCGTAACCACTCAGCCGCTCCGCTTCATCGAAGTTAAGGGCGCTCTCCGCGATGCCATCATCGCCAAATATCCTTTCTTCGCCAAGGCCATTATCCCCGCCGGCACGTATAAGGGACTTGACAAAGACGTCGAGACAATCGCCGTTCAGGCATGCCTTTTCGCTCGCCGCGACATGCCCGAAAAAGAAGCTTATGCGATCACCAAGGCTATCTTTGAGAACCTTGAAGCTATCGGCAACGCTCATGCCAAGGGCAAGAGCCTTACGCTCGCTGAAGCTCTTGACGGCATGACGCTTGACATTCACCCCGGCGCTCTGAAATACTACAAGGAAGTTGGACTGATCAAGTAGTTCAGCCCCTCATACTCTTTTTGCACTGCAGAGCGGGAGGAGTCGTAAGGCTCCTCCCGCTCTCTTAGAGGTTATTTCCATTCAAAAGTATTGCTTTGCGCAGTACAGAAAGGACTCTG
>JAXEJY010000222.1:0-3537 GCA_034101315.1 Pyramidobacter sp. | reverse complement strand
ACAGCCCCGGCGTCATGATGGGCATGGAAAAAATCCCCGTGGCGTTTGACTGCTGGCTTGACTTCTACGACGTTCTGTCCGAAGGCATCATGATGCCTCTGGGCGCTCTGCTGATGAGCCTTCTGATCGGCTGGAAGTTCGGCATTGGCCTCATCGAAGAAGAAGTTGCTCTGACGCCCGGCAAAAAGCTCCGCGCGCCGTTTTTGACGGACATGTGCTTCAAGTTTATCGTCCCGATCATCCTGCTGGTCGTCCTGTATGCCCAGCTTCAGGATTTCGGGCTGATCTAAAAGCGTCTGAACGTTCGCGCTGAGCGGGAAAAACGCTCTGCTTCAGACGGCGGCGGTTCGGTGCTGTATCAGGCGGCGGAAAGGCGATAGGGGCGCATATCTGTGGATTTTGCAGTAAATGTGCGGAATTTGCGCCTCATATCCAGCATTTTCACCTACTTGACGGAACTGCTTCAATCGTTAAAATTAGAATGTCCAGCAATGGAGGAGGCATATGTATCATCGCCTTCTAATTTTTGCAAAATTTTTATGAGGAGTGGTTTTCTATGGCACTTGAACTTACGAAGGATACTTTCGAAGTCGCTATCGCTGACAGCGCCAAAAAGCCCATGTTCATGGACTTCTGGGGCCCCAAGTGCAGTCACTGCCTTGCGCTGATGCCCAGCGTTGAAGCCCTTGCCGAGAAATATGCTGACAAGGCTGATCTCTGCAAAGTCAACATCTCCGGCAACCGCCGCGTCGCCATGGCCCTCAAGGTCATGGGACTTCCCGCGTTCCTTTTCTTCAAGGACGGCGCTGAAGTCGCAGAGCTTCGCCTTGGCGGAGACTCCGTGACCATCGAACAGATCGAAAACAACCTGAAGACCCTTATCGGCTAAGGCATAAAAGTCCCCGTGCGTTCTGCACGGGGATTTTTTTGTGCTCAGTTTTTCTGAACTCCTTCACAGCGAATCCAATCCTTGCAACAAAAATCACAAAGTATCGAAAGAAAAGCTGAACTTTATGCTCTTCATTGTGAGGATTTGGACGAAAGAACCAAATGAACCGATTTTTTCGCCTCAAAAACTCTATTCCTCGTACTTTTGAACTGAGCGTGTGTATATGATAAAAAAGTAATCAAGACCGTGAAAAGTCTTGACTGATTCCAAAAAACAGATAGAATATTAAACAGCGTAGGAAGAACGTGAGAGAGATCTTTGCGCGTGCGCAAAGACGCCGAAGGGGCAACGCTGCGCGAAATGTCAGCGGAAACTCTCAGGCAAATGAATCACGCTCAGACGCACCTCTGAATATACGGAACACCGTACGACAGAGACACATACATCGCCGCAAAGGGGTAGATCGTTGTGTCCTGTCGTTTTATTTTGATCACAAATAATCCGAGATTCAAAAAACACGCGAATTTGCCCGTGGATTTTCGGGAAGTTTCGGGAAAAGACATTGTAACGGCGGGAAGAGATCTCGTTCATCAGGGATGGGTGCTTCAAAACCATCCGCTCTACGGCAACTACCGCCCTCATCAGCAGCCGTTCCGCACTCTTCTTCTGAAGAAGACGCCCAAGGACAGCTTTGACGAGTACGGCTTGAGCCTGATTGAGAGCGCCATGCAGGTCTATACTGACTGCACAAATCCCTTGACGCCTGAGATGACGCCGCCGCGGATGTTCGCGGACTGCTCGGAAATTGACGAAGACCTCATGAAGGAGACGCTCCTCAAGAACGGTCTGATCCGGTAGCGTTGCATCGTCTTTTGCGCGGTTTTTACGCTGGGCAGAGCGGAAAAACAGCGCGGAAGTTCGAAAAAACGATAGAGAAGTTTTTTCATGCGCTCAGCCGGCGAAAGCCGGCGAATGTCCCGCTGCGGGACATTGGTATTCCCAGAAGGGAGGAGTTATCTTGAAGCTTGAACTCCACAAGGTAAGAATTGATAAGATCGTGTTTGGAGACGCTTTTTCCGTCAAAGACGGAGTCCTCACCATCAATAAGCAGGCTCTTATTGACAATCTGATGGACGACGAGCGTCTCGCGAGTGTCGATGTGGACATCGCCCACCCCGGCGAGAGCGTTCGCATCATGCCCGTTAAGGATGCCATTGAACCTCGCTGCAAAATCGAAGGAACCAACGAAGTGTTCCCCGGCTTTATCGGCGACGTTGACACGGTTGGCGAAGGCTCCACGCTCGTCCTTGACGGCGCTGCCGTTCTGACCACCGGACGCCTTGTCGCTCCGCAGGAAGGCATCGTCGACATGACCGGCCCCGGCGCTGAGTACACGCCTTTCTCACAGACGAAGAACATCGTCATGGTCCTCAACCCCGTCGAGGGACTTGAGAACCACGACCGCGAAACCAGCTGCCGCCTTGCCGGACTGAAGACCGCTACGTTCATCGCCCAGCAGATCAAGAAAGCCGGATTTGTCGCTGACACCGTTGAGACCTATGAGTCTCCCAACTACAAGGACGCTCTTGCGGCTTACCCCGAGCTTCCCAAGGTCGCGTACATCTACATGCTTCAGACCCAGGGTCTGCTTCACGACACCTATGTCTACGGCGTTGATGTCAAGAAGATCATCCCCACGATGATCAACGCCACCGAGGTCATGGACGGCGCTATCTGCTCAGGCAACTGCGTTTCCGCCTGCGACAAGAACAGCACCTACGTCCACCTGAACAACCCCGTCATCAAGAGCCTCTACGCTCACCACGGCAAGGATCTGAACTTTGTCGGCGTCATTATCACCAACGAAAACGTCACCCTTGCTGATAAGAAGCGCAGCAGCTCCTATGCCGTCAAGCTGGCTCAGACCCTCGGCGTTGACGCTGTCGTCATCTCCGAAGAAGGCTTCGGCAACCCCGACGCTGACCTCGTCCTGAACTGCTGGAAGGCAGAGCGCAAGGGCATCAAGACCGTCCTTGTCACCGACGAGTACGCAAACCGCGACGGCGCTTCTCAGTCTCTGGCTGACACGTGCCCCGAAGGCAACGCCTGCGTCACCGCCGGCAACGCCAACGCTACCATCACCCTGCCCCCCATGGACAAAGTCATCGGCGACATCAAGTTTGCCGACGTCATGGCAGGCGGATTCTTCGGCTCGCTGAAGGAAGACGGCAGCATCTTCGCAGAAATCCAGATCATCACCGGAGCTACCTGCGAACTTGGATTCACCAAGAACGGCGCCTACACCATCTAATTAACGCGCCTGTTATTAAAAATTTTTCGAGGAGGTGCAACACATGGGCAAGCTTGCTGGCAAAAAACTGATCCTTCTTGGCGAGCGTGACGGTGTTCCGGCTCCCGCTATGAAGGCCTGTTTCGAAAACAGCGGCGCTGAAGTCGTTTTTGAAGCGACTGAGTGCTTCGTTTGAACGGCGGCTGGAGCCATGGACCTGCAGAATCAGCAGCGTGTCATTGACATGGCTGATAAATATGGTGCAGAGAACTGCGTTGTTATCTTCGGTTCTTCCGACGCTGAAGGCGCGGAAATTTACGCCGAAACGGTTACCAACGGAGATCCCACCTATGCAGGA
>JAXEJY010000221.1:0-4269 GCA_034101315.1 Pyramidobacter sp. | reverse complement strand
CCGCTCCGACGGAAGGCATTGTCTACAAATACGACCTTGACAAGGCGAGAGAGTATCTGGCGAAATCCGCCTACCCCAACGGTGTTGACGTCGGCACGATCAACTGCTCAGCCGGCGGCTACTTCGCCAAGATGGCTGAAGTCCTTCAGCAGAACCTCGCTGAAATCGGCATCACCGCGCGCATCAACCGTCTTGACTCCGCCACGAACATGAACAACATGCGCAAGCAGCTGTTCGACATCGGCACGACCGGTTACGCTCCGGGCGGCGACTATTCCTACTGGAAGAACTACTCTCACACGTCGTCTGTCGGCGCGTACTACGTCAAGTATGACGGCACGAAGTATGACTGGAAGCACATGAATGATCTGTGGCAGAAAGGCGCCGAGGCGAAAACACTTGAAGAGCGCAAAGCTGTCTATCGCGAGCTGAACGACTGGATTTCCAACACCGCGACGATGATCCCCATTTTCAACAAGGCGCAGCCCTACGTGTGGGTGAAGGATCTGGTTATCCCCGTCAACTATCCCACCAATCCCCAGGTGTACGAGTGGTCCTGGAAAAAATAGCGGCGCAAAAGCTGAAAGCAGTACGGAGTTTTTGATTTTTCAGGGCGGGGGGCGCAGTCCCTCCGCTTTTTTCGTTCAGAGCCATTGATCCCTTTTTTTGGAGGTGCCATCAACCGTGTACCGGTTTATCCTGAAACGCCTTCAGCTGATGATCCCGATCGTCATCGGCGTCTCTTTTCTGATATTCGCCATTCTGGACATGATTCCGGGCGATCCTGCGTCGAATATCCTCGGCGTCGGCGCCGTGCAGAAAGACATTGACCTGCTGAACGAGCAGCTCGGCTACAACCTGCCGTTTCTTCAGAGATATTTCAACTACATGTACAACGCTGTCGTTCATTTTGATCTGGGCGTGTCCTACGCGACGAAAAAGCCCGTGTTTGACGAAATTCTTACGCGTCTGCCCGTGTCGCTGACGCTGGCGTTTGACGCGATTGCGTTCTCTCTCCTGTTTGGCATTCCGCTCGGCGTCCTGTCGGCAGTCAAGCAGAACTCGCTGATTGACCGCGCTTCAACAGGTCTGGCGCTGCTTCTGTCGTCGCAGCCGGCGTTCCTCATCGGCATGATTCTCATGCTGATTTTCTCGCTTCGTCTGCGCTGGTTCCCTGCCACGGGCGCGGCGACGTGGCGCAGCTACATCATGCCCATGATTTCGCTCGGACTGCCGTACGGCGGCCGTCAGCTGCGCTTTACCCGTTCGAGTATGCTTGAGACGATCCGTCAGGACTACGTGCGCACGGCGCGCGCCAAAGGCGCCGGCGAACGCCTTGTCATTTGGAAGCACGCCATGAAAAACGCTCTCCTTCCTGTCATCACCGTTGCCGGAACGAGCTTCGGAATCCTTATCGGCGGCGCCATCGCGACAGAAACTCTTTTCGGTCTGCCGGGGCTTGGCTCGTTCATCGTCGCCGGAATTAAGCAGAAAGACGTTCCTGTCGTCACCGGCGGAATCATTATCTTTGCCATATTCTTCTCGCTCGTCATTCTGGCAGTTGACCTGTCGTACGCGTGCGTCGATCCCAGAATCAAGGCGAAATACGCAGGAGGCGGAAAAAAATGAGCGCCCGTTATGACTCTGAAAAGCTGATGAATCTGGCGCAGCAGGACGAAGTATTGAATTTCCGCAAGGAAAGCCAGATTAAAGAAGTGTGGCGCCGTCTGTCAAAGGACAAGCTGGCGATGTTCGGTCTGACGGTCATCACCATCATGATCCTCCTGGCGATTTTTGCCGACTTCATCGTGCCGTATGACGAAGCCATTAAAATGAACATGCGCAACAAGCTGGCGCTGCCGTCGGCGAAGCACTGGTTCGGCTGCGACGGCTACGGACGCGACCTGTTTGCCCGCTGCATTCACGGCTCGCGCGTGTCGCTGAGCATCGGTTTTGCCACGTCGTTTGCGACGCTGGTCATCGGCAGTTTCTTGGGCGCGCTTGTCGGCTACATCGGCGGACGTCTTGACGACCTTGTCATGCGCAGTCTTGACATCTTCTCCGCCATTCCTTCGACGCTGTTTGCCATGGCGGTTGTCGCTGCGATGGGCCCCGGAATTTTCAACATCTGCGTGGCAATTTCTCTGACGAACATTCCCGGATTCGTCCGCATTGTCCGCTCGGCAGTTCTCAGCATTGCCGATCAGGAGTACATCGAGGCGGCGCGCGCCGGCGGAAGCAGCACCATGCACATTCTTCTGCGCCATGTCCTGCCCAACGCTATCGGGCCGCTCATCGTGCAGACGACGGCGAACGTCTCGTCCATGATTCTGTCGGCTGCGACGCTGAGCTTCCTCGGTCTGGGAATCAATCCGCCTCAGCCGGAGTGGGGCGCGCTCGTCAGCGAGGCACAGGAATTCCTGCGCCGCCGTCCGCACCTGATGATCTTCCCGGGCTCGCTGATCTGCATTGCGTCGTTTTCGATGAGTATTCTTGGCGACGGGCTGCGCGACGCGCTTGATCCCCGTCTGAGAAGCTGAGGAGGGCTGCACATGTCACAGGATTTTTTAAACGTCAGAGATTTGAGCGTTCAGTACAAGACAGATCTTGAGACGGTGTACGCCGTGAATCACATCTCGTTCTCTCTGAAGCGCGGCGAGACAATAGGCATCGTTGGCGAGACGGGCGCGGGAAAGACGACGACGGCGCTGACGCTCATGCGGCTTCTGCCTGAAAAAACGGGACAGATAACGGGCGGCAGCGTTGAATTTGAGGGAAAAGACCTTCTCGCCCTTGAGGAGCACGACATGCGCTCCATTCGCGGCGAGCGCATTGCCATGATCTTCCAGGATCCCATGACGAGCCTCAACCCTGTTCTGACGGTCGGCGAGCAAATTGCTGAAGCGCTGGAGCTTCACAACAGCGGTCAGAGAACGCACGAGCAGATTCAGGCGCGCGTCGATGAAGTTCTGACGATGGTCGGAATTGTCCCGTCGCGCAAGGCTGACTATCCGCACCAGTTCTCTGGCGGCATGAAACAGCGCGTGGTCATCGCCATGGCGCTGGCGTGCGAGCCTGACCTGCTGATCGCCGACGAGCCGACGACAGCGCTCGACGTGACGATTCAGGCGCAGGTCATCAACATGATCCGCGAGCTGCGCGACCGTTTGGGGACGGCGATGATCATGATCACGCACGACTTGGGGATTGTCGCCCAGACGTGCGATAACGTCGCGGTCATGTACGCCGGGCGGCTCATAGAAGTCGGGACGGCGCGGGACATCTATAAAGGGGAGTTCCATCATCCCTACACGGTCGGCCTGTTCAGCTCCATTCCGAATCTGCGCACAAAAACGCGCCGCCTGACGCCCATCGCCGGGCTCATGCCCGACCCGACGTGCCTGCCTGAGGGATGCAGCTTTGCTCCGCGCTGTCCTCACGCGACGGATATCTGCCGCCAGCGCCACCCGGGCGCGTACCGCTGCGGCAGTCACGTCATTGAATGCCATCTTCTTGACGGCAAAGAAGGCTGGACAAAGGAGGAACACGTATGATGCCCGGCGAGATGAATCAAAACGTACCGCTTCTGGAGACACGCGGGCTGAAAAAGTACTTCAAAGTCAGAAACGGTCTTCTGCACGCGGTAGACAACGTCAATATCACCATTCCCCGCTGCCGGACGCTGGGCGTCGTCGGCGAATCTGGCTGCGGCAAGTCGACGCTCGGGCGCACAGTTCTGCGTCTGATTGAGCCGACTGAAGGGCAGATTCTGTTTGACGGTCAGGACATCACCTGCTACGGGGCGCGTCAGATGCGCGAGATGCGCAAGAAAATGCAGATTGTCTTTCAGGACCCCTACTCAAGCATCAACCCGCGCATGTCTGTCGCCGAAATCATCGCCGAGTACATGCTCATCAACAAGACGTGCGAGAGCAAAACCGCAGCGTTTCAGCGCGCTGCTGAGCTGATGGACATCGTCGGTCTGGCGCGCCGCTACGCCGGCGTGTACCCTCACGAGCTCGACGGAGGACGCCGCCAGAGAATCGGAATCGCCCGCGCTCTGTCGCTCAGACCTCAGTTCATCGTGTGCGACGAGCCTGTTTCCGCGCTCGACGTGTCGATTCAGGCGCAGATTCTCAACCTGCTCATGGACATTCAGGAGGACATGGGGCTGACGTACATGTTCATCACGCACGACCTGTCCGTCGTCAAGCACATCTCTGACGAGATCATGGTGATGTACCTGGGGCAGTGCGTGGAGCGCGCGTC
>JAXEJY010000220.1:0-5551 GCA_034101315.1 Pyramidobacter sp. | reverse complement strand
TCTCTTCGCGGCACGGCGCTCATTGAGGTGGAGCGCCTGCGTTTTAAGCTCCGACAGCATTTGAGCGCTGCTGTCGTCTTCAGCGATTCCCGTCATGGAGTCAATTTCCTCGCGGGCGGCGCGCGCCGTGTCCAGCGCTTTCTGGCGGTCTTTCTCGCACTGCTGGACGCGCGTCTTTGACGAGATGTCCTCTTCGAGAAGCGCGTTCAGCTCTTCGCTCTGCTCGCGCAGTTTCCGGCGCAGAGCTTCTGTTTGAGCTCTGTGCCGCTCGACGGTCTCCTTCTGCGCGCGGCTTTCCTCGCGCGAACGAGCCTCTTCTTTCTCAGCCGCCGCAAGGCGCTTTTTGATGTCCTCGTAGGCTTTTTTGTCGCGGGCAAGGCTCTTTTCAGTCTCCGCTATCTGAGCGCGCAGAGAAATGGCGCCCCCCGCATGGTTTCCCTGTCCGCCGCTCACCGTCCCGGACGGAGAGAAAACTTCTCCGTCAACTGTGACGACTGGATAGCGCGCGCCGGCTGAAAGGCGGACGCCTGAAGCGTAATCCTTGACGACAAGCAGGTCCCCCAGCAGATGTTCTACGGCGCGGCGCCAGCGCTCCTGCGGCTGAACAAGATCTATCGCCCAGCCGAGAACGGCGGGATCTGACGGCGCTTTTTCGGCGCGTCGGCTTCGGCTGCGCTCAAGCGGCAAAAACGTGGCGCGTCCGCCGCGGCGCTCTTTGAGCAGTTCAATGCCGCGTCGGGCGTGATCCATTGTGTCCGTCAGAAGCCAATACTGACGCCCGCCCAAGTAGGCTTCAAGGCAAGGGGCAAGCTGGTCTCCGCATGAAAACGCTTCGACTGCCGGAACAGTCTCGATGTTCAGTCGTCCCAGCTTGACGGCTGACAGCACCATCTGAACGGGACGCGGATACAGTCCGGCTTCAGCCGTCTGAAGCATGTTTTCAAGGTCGCTTTCAGCGCGGGCAACGGACCGGCGGACGCTTTGCGCGCGGATTGCCAGCTCCTGGGCGTTTGCCGAGGCGTCAGCGGCTTTGCGCTCAAGCTGCTCGAGCTTATCCTCTTCGCTCTCAAGCATCTCGTCTGACTGCGTCAAACTGCTGACGATCTCGTCGCGGCGGGCGCGCAGGTCGTCAAGGACTTTCTCGCGCTCGCCGCGCTGGAGTCCAAGCGTCTGTATTCGAGTGTTCAGCTGCTGCGCCTCTTCGAGAGCGCTTGCTTCACGATCGATCAGCTCTTGGCGCCGCTGGCGCAGTTCGCTGACTTTCTGCCCTTTGCGCTCCATAAGGCTTTCAATTTCCTGAATTTGGCTGTCCAGCTCGGCGCTTTCGCGTTCCAGAGAAGCTGACTGAACAGCGGCGTCTTTTTGCAGCTTCTCTTCAGCGTCAAGACGCCGTTTCAGCGCGGCGCTCTCTTCGGCGCAGCGGCGGCTGGCAAACTCATTCTCGCGGCGCTCAGAGCTGTTTTCCATCTCTCGGCGCAGGACGTTGTCGATTTTCGGCGTCAGGTCAGCAAGCGCGTCGTTCAGCTCTCCGCGTTCTCTAACGTATTCGTTTCCCTGAGCGCGCAGAGCTTCAAGCGCTTTTTTCCACAGAACAGCCCACTTTTGAGCGCGCGCGCTGCGCACAGAGGCGTCACTCGCGCTTGCGCGCAACGTACTGAGGCGTTTTTCTTCGTTAAAACGCCTGTGGTGATACAGAACGCCACGAAGTTTCTCAAGGCGCTCCTGATAGTCTTTTGCTTTGAGAGCGCTCTGCAGCTGAGGCGCTATTTCGTCCCGCCGCGCGCGCAGCTCACCCATCAGAGTGTGCAGACGAAGGAGCTCCGCCTCCGTCTGCTTCATCTCGTCCAGAGCGTCGTCTCTTTTCTTTCGGTACAGGTCGATGCCAAAGAGCTCCTCAAGCCGGAGACGGCGCTGAAATGGCTTCTGAAGGACGGTGTCGGCGACTTCTCCCTGTCCGATAAACGCAGATTTTTCGCCCTCAAGACGCCAGCTCTGTTTGAACTGAGGCAGATCCTGCATTCGCGTTCTCTGGCCGTCGGCGTATATAACCGAACCTCCGGAATCCAGATGACGGCGCAGTTTGCCGCGTTTGTCTCCGTCTGAAAGATCCAGACAGACGTCTGTTTCATCCGCTTCCGACATGCCGGCAGACCCCTGAAAGATCAGGTCGCTCTGACGGCTGATGCGCAGACGGGCTGCTCCGCTCTCGCCAAGAACCCAGCGGAGTCCGTCTAAAATGTTGCTTTTGCCGCTGCCATTGGGACCAACGATCGCAGTGAACCCTCTGGCGAATGAGAGTTCATGCTTACCGCCAAAACTTTTGAAATTCTTAAGAGTCAGTCGTTCGATAAACAACGCTCTGGTCCTCTCTTCCGCGTCCCTGAGCAGCCCGTGCTTCTATGCTGCGCAGCGATCCCTGCAGATCCAGACGGAATTTTTCGTAGGGCATCGCCGCAATCCCGCGCAGAAATATTCTGCGCTTAAAACTCTCTTCCCACGCGCTCAAATACACCTCAGCGACAAAAGCCGCCAGCGACGCGTTCAAATCGACAAGGGCGGCTTCAGCGCGGCTGGACAAGAAGACTTTGCGGATAAAGCGCTTCAGCATCAGCGCTAAGGAATCTTCTTTGAGCACGCGCGATCCGGAACCGCACACAGGGCACGGGCGCGTCAAAACAGAACGCAAGTCAGACCGCGCTCTCTTGCGCGTCATCTCAACGAGCCCCAAAGGCGAAATTCCAAACACTCTGACGCGGCAGCGATCCTCAGCAAAAACTTCGTCCAAACGCGCAAGCAGCGCTTTTCTGTCCTCTTCGGGCTCCATGTCGATAAAGTCGACGACGACAATTCCGCCGATTGCCCTCAGACGCAGCTGCCGCGCTATTTCTTGAGCGGCTTCAAGGTTCGTCGCCAGAACTGTTTCGTGAAGGTTATTGGCGCCGACGTACTTTCCCGTGTTCACGTCGATAACCGTCAAAGCTTCTGTTTGATCGATGACGAGATACGCGCCAGACTCAAGCCATACCTTGCTGTCAAGCAGACCTTCAATCTCTTTTTCCATACCGTAGTACTCAAACAGGGGAATGTTGCTCCTGTGGCACGTCAGCGTCGGAGCAGTCTCTCCCTGACTGTAGCGGCTGAGATAATCCTGAACTCTGTTGTACTCTTCCTGATTGTCGACGATGATTTGCGACACGTCAGAGTTCAGCTCATCGCGCAGAACGCGTCCTACAATGCCCATGTCCTTGTAGAGCAGACACGGCGCCGTCTGTTTCTGCGCGTTTGCCTCGATGTCGCGCCACAGTGCTTTGAGCTGTTCAAGATCTTCTTCAATGACTTCTTTATCGACGCCTTCAGCCGCTGTGCGCAGAATGACGCCAAAGTTTTCAGTGTTCATGCTGTGAACGGCGTTTTTCAGGCGAAAACGCTCTTCTTCTCTGACAATTCTCTTCGACACGCCGACTTCGCGCGCGCCCGGAACGAGGACAAGATAGCGCCCCGGAATGGAAATGCGAGTCGTCACGCGCGCGCCTTTATTCTTGCGCGCTGTCTTGACGACCTGGACGAGAATCTCAGAGTTCTGCTTGACGTTGACGCCGCGCGCGTCGTTGAGATAAAGAAAACCGTTTCTGCCGTCTCCAAGTCCCACAAAGGCGGCGTTCATTCCGGGCAGAACGCTTTCCACCCTTGCTTTGTATATCTCCCCGCTCTTCTGGCACTCCCACATCCGCTCGATGAAGAGCTCGCTCATTCTGCCGTTTTCCACGATGGCAACGCGTGACTCTTCCGGATCGATAGTGTTTGCCAGAATTTTTATATCAGGCTGATTCATATCCGTGCCTCCGAAAAACTTTTTCATTGCAGATAACCGGATCCTGAAGAAACGGCTGTTTCTGAAAGGGAACGGGAAAGCGGCTGAGAAAAAGCTGTCTCCGCCTTCCCGTATTTTAAAGAAGCGGCTCGACGGCGCGCAAGTCAGCGCGCCACGTGCCCAAAGCCAGCCGCGCAATGCACACATCGCTCCAGCCGGAAATGACTCCGCGCTCTGTCAGCGCTTTGACAAGCGCGCCGGGACCCGTCTGCGACGGGTCGCTCATGACCAGCTCAAGACCGTCGGAGCACATTTTCGCGTCCAGAATCACTTCGCTGCCCAGCGCCTCAGACAGGACGTCTTTTGCTTCCCCCAGACGCGGCATGTCGCGCGGACACAGCCAGTACGACGCGGCGTTGAACTGTTTGTTCAGCGACGGGCCGTCAACTTCGCGCGCGGCAAGAAACTTCAGCCCTGACGGCACGCACGCGTTGAGGCGCTCCATGATTTCCTGAGGAGGGAGCGAGTCCGTAAACCAAATCTCTGCCAGCTCGCGGAGCGAAACCACTCCCACGGGCAGAGCCGCACCCATGACGATATGAGGGTGAGGCGACATTCCCTGCGTCAGCTCAACGTGAAGCCCTGCGCGGCGCGCGACGCGTCCGAAAAGCTGAGGCAGCTCCACGTGGCGGACAAAACAGAAAAACTTTCTCTTTTCAAATGCGAAGCGGATTCTGCTCATCAGCGCTCACCTCCGCACCACGCGCACCCTTTGTTCTGCCAGCCGCAGGCGTTGCACGCCGATGTGCGGCAGTCGGGAGTTACAGCAGCTGCCATTGACTTGCGGTATTCGCGCAGGAGGAACTCTTTGGTGACGCCGATGTCAATGTGATCCCACGGAAACATCTCGCTCTCGCTGCGCTGTCTGGCGGCGTAGAACTGAGGATCGATACCCGTTTTTTGAAACGCCTCAAGCCAGCGGTCAAGGCTGAACGTCTCGCTCCAGCTGTCAAACCGCTCTCCAAGACGCCACGCTTCGAGAATCGCCGCGCCCACACGCCGGTCGCCGCGCGCCAGAACGCCTTCGACAAAAGACTGTTCCGACTCGTGGTACTTCAGACTGACAGCGCGCGAACGAACATGCTTTTTCAGCCAGCTGCCTTTCTGCGCCAGAGACTCGCGGCTGTCCTGCGCAACCCACTGAAACGGAGTGTGTCCTTTCGGGACAAATCCAGCCACGGACACGTTAATTGCGGCGCGCTTCGTGTGACGGCGCCCAATCGCCGCCGCACGCTCCGCCAGCTCGACGATGCCGGCAAGATCCTCTTCTGTCTCTGAAGGGAGCCCCATCATGAAATAGAGCTTCACCTTCTGCCAGCCATGCTCAAACGCTGCCTCAATGGCTGAGTCGAGGTCAGCATCGGTGACACCCTTGTTGATGACGTCGCGCATGCGCTGGCTTCCGGCTTCAGGGGCGAGCGTCAGACCGCCTTTTTTCATCACTTCAAGGCCGGCGGCAAGCTTGACGGAGAAATTATCGACGCGGAGACTTGGAAGGCTCAGCTTCACTCCGTCAGACGAGAGGTTGGACAGAGACGTCAGCAGACCATCGATGCCGGAATAGTCGCAGCTCGCCAGAGAGACAAGGCTGCACTCTTCCCAGCCAGTCAGAGCGATAAGTTTCCTAATCGTCTCCTCCACTTTTTGGGAACTGCGCTCGCGCACAGGGCGATAGATCAT